>JAZQDF010000257.1:0-2448 GCA_045546635.1 Eubacteriales bacterium | reverse complement strand
TTGGGAGAGGAATATGAAATATCCATTACTTGACGGAATAAATTCTCCGTCGGATCTTAAAAAGCTGAATAAATCAGATATTCCTGCTCTTTGCCGTGAGATACGCGAATTTCTCGTTGAGAATACGAGAGAGCGTGGCGGCCATCTTGCATCAAATCTTGGCGTGGTCGAGCTGACGCTTGCCATCCATACCGTATTTGATTCTCCCGCCGACCATATAATTTTCGACGTTGGACATCAGTCCTATGTTCATAAGCTCGTTACGGGCAGAAGAGGAGAGTTTAACTCCCTTCGTACGCCCGGCGGTCTTTCTGGCTTCACCTCCTCCCGTGAGAGCGAGCACGATCCCTTTGGTGCGGGACACTCCTCCACCTCGGTTTCTGCTGCACTCGGTCTTGCTGAGGCTGACGCCCTTGCGGGAAGAAATTGTCATACCGTCTGCGTGACGGGTGACGGAGCCTTTACCGGCGGAATGGTGCACGAGGCACTTAACAACTGTCCGCCCGACAGACCCGTCGTTATAATTCTGAACGAGAACGGTATGTCCATATCCTCCACCAAGGGAGCGTTTGCCTCCTATCTTTCCCGCGTTCGTATTTCGAAGGAGTATAGGAAGCTTAAGAGCGATACCCAGAATTTTATAGATAGAATTCCCCTTATAGGCAAGCCCCTGCACGCCTTTTGCTCGGTGCTTAAGGATTTCGTTAAGGGGGTTATATACAAGCCTAATTATTTTGAGGAGCTTGGACTTTACTATATCGGCCCGATCGACGGTCACGATTACGGCAAGGTGACCGAGGCCCTGACTCTTGCGAAGCAGACGGGCAAGGCCTGTGTCGTCCACGTCAAGACGGTAAAGGGCAGGGGCTACGAGCCTGCCGAATGCTCACCTGATGACTACCACAGCTTGTCCCTTGCCACAGGATGTGACAGCTTCCATTCGGTATTTGCCAATGAGCTGACCGCTCTTGCCGAGCGTGATAATCGGGTAGTTGGAGTGACGGCTGCTATGGGAATCGGAACCGGGCTTGACCGCTTTGGCGAGGCCTATCCCGACAGATATTTCGACGTTGGTATTGCCGAGCCCCACGCCCTGACCTTTGCGGCGGGACTTGCCGCAGGCGGTAATATTCCCTTTGTTGCAATATATTCCACCTTCCTCCAGCGTGGCTACGACAGCCTCCTTCACGATATAGCTCTGCAGAATTTACCCGTTAAGATTATGATAGACCGTGCGGGGCTTGCCACCTCTGACGGAGCCACCCATCACGGCATATTTGACGTGTCCTTTATTTCGCATATACCGGGTATGACGCTGCTTGCCCCCGCATTTTACTCCTCGCTTTGCGAGATGACGGGCTTTGCGGCAGGGCATAACGGCCCGGTTGCCATAAGATATCCTAACGACGCCGAGCCCTCGGACAGCCTTAAGGGATTTACTCCTGTTTCCACCGATCCTCTGGCGAGGCTCAGCGTTGATTTTAACCCCGACTCACCTCCCGAGCATATATTCATCACCTACGGCTCGCTTATCAGTCGGGTTCGCGAGGCTGAAGATATGCTTCTTCGTGAGGGACGGTCGGTAGGTATCGTTCTTATTGAAACTCTGAAGCCCTACGGCGGCGTGGCAGATAAGCTGATGCCCATTCTCTCGGGTGCACGCCGTATCGTTTACGCCGAGGAGGGAATAATGAACGGCGGTGCCGCCGAGATCACCCGTGAGCAGCTTTACTGCCGCGGCTTTGATTTCGGTGCGTGCGAATACAGGATCGCCGCAATAGACGACAGCTTTGCATCTCCCGACACCCCCTGCGATCTCTACGATTTCGTCGGTCTGTCGGCAGAGAAGCTTTATCTCATAATGAAGGATTAATGAAAAGGAGGGAAGAATATGATCCACAGCATAAATGAAACGAGTGTCAGAGATTATATCTCCCTCGTTAAGAATATAAACGGCGGCTCGGAGAAATACTGCCAGGTTATCACCTTCGGCTGTCAGCAGAATGAGAGGGATAGCGAGACCGTCAGGGGACTTCTGGCCGAAATGGGCTACAGTCATACCGACGATCCCACCCTCGCCGATATTATAATTATTAACACCTGTGCTATAAGAGAGCACGCGGAGGTAAAGGCACTTTCGCTGCTCGGCAGATTCAAGGCACAGAAGAAAAGAAACCCCGACCTTATCGTCGGTGTGGTCGGCTGTATGGCGGCCCAGCCCCACAGGGCTGATATGCTGAAGCAGGATTTCCATTACGTCAGCTTCACCCTGGAGCCCAATATGCTTCACCGTATACCCGAGCTTGTGGCAAGGAAGCTTACGGAGGGCAAGCGTTCCTTCGTATTCGACACCGATAAGGGCGATATATACGAGGATATTCCCGCTGTGAGACGGGAGAGGCATAGAGCCTGGGTGTCAATAATGTACGGCTGTAACAACTTCTGCTC
>JAZQDF010000256.1:0-7610 GCA_045546635.1 Eubacteriales bacterium | reverse complement strand
ACTATTATGCATACGGCAGACTCGTTGACGGCGGTGTTGAGGTAAGAGCAGAGTACTACGAGTACTACACCTACAGACACACCGAGGTGCTGAAGGACGGCATCGGTGCTCCCAAATTCCTCTTCGGTACTACGGGTACGGGTAAGGACATCTTCGCTTGCCTTTCCTACGGTGCAAGATTCTCCTTCATTTTCGCAACCGTCGTTGCTGTGGTTAACTTTATCGTTGGTGTTATCTACGGCTCCATCGCAGGCTACTTCGGTGGCAGAGTCGACCTCTTTATGGAGAGATTTTCCGAGATTCTGGGCTCCGTTCCCACGATGATCGTTATTACGCTTCTGAAATACCATATGGGTGCCTCGAGTCACATCCTCGTTCTGTTCATCACCTTCTTCGCGACGGGATGGATAGGTATGGCGGGTACGACGCGTATGCAGTTCTACCGCTTCAAGAATCAGGAGTACGTTCTCGCGGCGAGAACCCTCGGTGCCTCTGACAGAAGAATTATGTTCAAGCATATCTTCCCCAACGGTCTCGGCACTATCGTAACCAGTATGGCTCTGGTAATCCCCTCTATGATCTACTCGGAGACAAACCTTTCTTATCTCGGTATCATCAACCTTGAGGCAGGAAATACCACCAGCGTCGGTACGCTTATTTCCGCAGGACAGAAGGCTATTATTATTCCCGGTGCAGGATACGTTGCACTCTTCCCCTGTCTGTTCCTCGTTCTCTTAATGCTCAGCTTCAACCTGTTCGGTAACGGACTTCGCGACGCCTTCAACCCGTCGCTCAGAGGATCGGAGGATTAATTATGAATAATAAAGAAGTTAAATTATCAGTTAATAATTTGAAGATCTCCTTCCGTACGGATGCAGGTAAGGTACAGGCGGTTCGTAACATCTCCTTCGATCTTTACAAGGGTGAGACGCTTGCCATCGTTGGTGAGTCGGGCTCGGGTAAGTCGGTTACCTCCAAGGCGATTATGGGTATCTCCGCAGTAAACTCCATCCACGAGGGCGGTGAGATACTTTACGACGGACAGGATCTTATGCGTATTCCCGAGGAGGAGATGCACAAGCTTCGCGGTGACAAGATCGCTATGATCTTCCAGGATCCGCTGTCCTCCCTTAACCCCATTATGCGTATCGGTAAACAGATCACCGAGGCAATGCTCCTTAAGAATAAGGCAAACCGTAAGGAGGGTAAGGTAGCCTTCAATACAAAGCTTGCCGACCTCTCCGAGCTTATGAAGGAGTCGCTCACCGCACTTGGTGAGAGTTCTGATACCATCAAGAGCGTCCAGGGCTATATCAAGACCTTCGACAGCTTTAACATCCGTGCAAACGAGCTTCAGAACAGCTATAACGAGTCGCGTACGGCTACCGAGGAGCTTATCTCTATCATAGACGATTTCCTCTTCCTTGCTGAGAAGAATCAGAAGGTTGACGTCGTTTCGACTCTTAATCTTATTGAGCGTAAGCTTAAGCTTATCAACGATAAGTATTTTGCAAACCACTATTCCGAGACCATCAAGAAGCACATCTGGGCTCTCGAGGCAGTAAGACGCACCGAGAGAAAGAAGGTAAGCATCTTCGACTCGGTAAAGAACGTGGTTACTATGTCGGTATCCAAGAAGCGTGCTTCTGCTGAGACGGTTGACGTTCTCGGCAAGATCAAGGCTACTGCAGAGGAAATGCTCGCACAGCCCCAGTACAACTTCTTCCGTATCGGCTACTACCTTTACAAGAATCCTAACGCCGACCTCAGTACTATGGGTGTTGAGGAGGCAAACGAGATGGCGTACAGCTTCCTTATGGAGGACTATATGAACGCCTTTATCGCCCTCGAAAAGAAGGCGGTTATCTACTCCGCACAGAGGACTCTTGAGAACAAGAGACAGGCTGTTGCGGCTATCCAGGCTACTATTGATTTCTTCAAGGCAGGCGGCTTTAACCAGGCCGATGCTATGAATGCGGTCAAGAGCGTTAACAAGAAGGTTCTTGCCGCTATCGATCCCCTTGCGGTTATCAAGGATAACCTTGCGTACACCTTCGGCGATGCTCTTGAGAGAGAGGTAGAGAAGTACTTCTTCTACGTTAAGAACAATCCCAAGGAGGAGGAGCGTTTCGCTCGCCAGACCGCAAAGAGAGAGGCTCTTCTTGCCAGAGGTAAGAAGGTCGACTGGAAGATCGTTCCCAAGTCGGTTATTGACCTTGACGAGCAGATCGGTGCTATCGTTACCGTTCTCAGCCGTGTAATGAATAAGTTCCAGGCTGATATCGATAACGAGAAGAGCATTGACTACGACAAGCGTTGCGTTGAGATCATAGATTATCTCAAGGAAAAGGCCTCCCAGGTCGTATACACCCTTACTCCCCGTATCGCGAAGGAGAAGGCTATCAAGCTTATGGAGGAGGTTGGTATTACCGAGGCGAGAATTCGTTTCAGACAGTATCCCTTCGAGTTCTCCGGCGGTATGAGACAGAGAATAGTTATTGCTATTGCTCTTTCGGCTAACCCCGACATCCTTATCTGTGACGAGCCTACCACAGCACTTGACGTTACTATCCAGGCACAGATCCTCGAGCTTATCAACAGACTTAAGAAGGAGCATAATCTGTCCATTATCTTCATCACTCACGATCTGGGTGTTGTTGCTAATATGGCGGACAGAATTGCCGTAATGTATGCAGGTAAGATCGTTGAGTACGGTACCGCAGAGGACGTATTCTACAATCCCCAGCATCCTTACACCTGGGCACTTCTTTCCTCTATGCCCGACCTTGATACTAACGAGAAGCTTGATGCTATTCCCGGCACGCCCCCCAATATGATCTATCCTCCCGTGGGCGATGCCTTCGCACAGAGAAATAAGTACGCACTCCAGATTGACTTTGAGCAGGAGCCTCCTATGTTCCAGGTTTCTCCCACTCACTATGCTGCAACCTGGCTGCTTCACCCCAACGCACCTAAGGTAGAGATACCTAAGATTATTACCGAACGTATCAGACGAATGAAGGAGAGAGGAGATAATTATGGCGAACAATAATGAAGTATTATTAAAAGTCGATCATCTCTGCCAGTACTTCCGTCTGGGACGTAAGGATCTTAAGGCGGTTGACGACGTAAGCTTTGAGGTCAGGAAGGGTGAGACCTTCGGCCTCGTAGGCGAGTCGGGCTGCGGTAAGACCACGACGGGACGTTCAATTATCAAGCTCTATAACATTACCTCCGGTAACGTTTATTTCAAGGGGCAGAGAGTTGCCGCAGGAACCCGCTCCTATGTTGACGCTATCAAGAACGCACGTGCCGACGCCGCGAAAAAGATCAAGGCTCTTCGTGCAGAGGAGAAGACTGCCGACGAGATGAGAAAGGGCGAGATCAAGACCGAGATCGCAAATATCAACGCCGAGCTCGGCCGTATCGTTGACGAGAACCGTGCTCTTATACGCGATGCTAAGACCGATAACAAGGATGTGGATAAGCACTACGCCGCATCACTTATTGCCGCACTTGACGCAGAGTATGCAGAGAAGATTGCATCCGAGTCCGATCCCGATAAGGTCAAGGCACTTAAGCGTGAGCTGGCAGCCAAGCGTCGCGTGGCAAGCAAGAGCAAGCTTATCACTCAGATTCAGATGATCTTCCAGGATCCTATTGCATCTCTCGATCCCCGTATGACGGTTCGTGACATTATTGCAGAGGGCCTTATTATCAACGGTGTCACCGATCAGAATTATATAAACACCAAGGTATACGAGATCCTTGAGTTGGTTGGCCTTGTTCGTGAGCACGCCGACCGTTATCCCCACGAGTTCTCGGGTGGACAGCGTCAGCGTATCGGTATTGCGAGAGCGGTTATTATGCAGCCCGAGATGATTATCGCCGACGAGCCCATCTCTGCTCTCGACGTATCCATTCAGGCACAGGTAATCAACCTTCTTAACGATCTTAAGGAGCGTCTCGGACTTACCATTCTTTTCATTGCACACGACCTGTCGGTAGTTAAGTATTTCTCCGATAGAATCGGCGTTATGTATTTCGGTAAGATGGTCGAGCTTGCTGACTCCGACGAGCTGTTCAAGCATCCTCTTCATCCTTATACAAAGTCGCTTCTTTCCGCAATTCCTCTCCCTGATCCCATTTATGAGAAGAAGAGAGAAAGAATTACCTACAATCCTCTTGCAGAGCACGATTACTCGATAAATCAGCCCTCGCTTCGCGAGGTGTCTCCCAACCACTTCGTATACTGCAACGACGAGGAGGAGCAGAAGTACAAGGAGCTTCTTGCGGGCTCTGATAAGGAAGGTTAAGGCTGTGAAGAAGGAAAGTAAAGCGTTATTAATAAAATACGCCGTTTGCTTCACAGTAGCCTCTCTTATCACCCTCATAGTATTTGGGGTAAAGGGCTTTTTCACCGACGATATTGCGGTTAATATTCAGATATTATCCGACGGCTTCTTCGTTTCGGGTATTCTGCTTACGGCATTCGGCTGTATGGTCTTCATCAGCGACGAGGGCGGACTTCTTGGTATCGGCTTCGTTCTGAGGAACGTAGTTCAGGCATTCGTCCCGATGGGAAGAAAGAATCACGAGTTCTACGCCCAGTACCGCGAGCGTAAGATGAAGCAGAAGAAGGAGAGAAGGGAGCATAGCACAGGCAATAACGCCGTCCTGTTCACAGGAATTTTGTTCCTCCTTGTCGGCATTGTATTTACCGTAATTTGGTATTCCTGCTACTATAATCCTCCAGCTTAGGAGGTGTACGGTTTCGGGGATCACCTGAAATATCGGCTTGCTTTAACCGGGTTTATAGCTATGCGTCAGTCGCGGGAGGTGTGATTTTCCTTCCTTGACAGGCTTGCAACGGCTTCCGATAAAAAAGAGCATTACCTTCGGGTAATGCTCTTTTTTGTTTTTTACAAACGGCATAAACTCTGTTCTTTTTCTTGTTTTCCTCTGCAAAAGTAAACTAAAGGTGTCAAAATACGGCAAAAACCGCCGTATAGGCTTAAAATCTATGCTCGTCAGGTGTTCGAAAAATGCAATAATTTTCTCTGCCAATCTCCTGTCACACCCTATCGCTTGCTGTGACACCCTTACACAAAAAGAAAGAAACAAAGTTGTGCATTTATTACAAACTTTTTCGGTTAAGATTGGTTTTATTGTTATTTCGTTGACAAAAAAATAATTGTATGGTATAATTTTCTTTGGCGACGGATTTATATTATATATAAATCAAGCCGAAAATAATTATTAACAGGCATAGCCTGAGAAAAAGGAGAATAACATGAGAAAATTCTGTAAAGTGCTTTCAGTTATCCTCACGGTTTTGTTCGTAATTATGATTCCCGTGAACGTTGTTGTCAGAATGTTCGACAACACGCTCTCGCTTCTTTTTGCGGGCAACTCCTTCTGGAAGCTGGAGAACAGAGACGATTCTGCTATCTATTTTGATGGCAAGTATGAGACCGAGGCAGAAAGGCTCGAGGCAGGTCGCGAGCTTTGCTACGAGGTTGAGTCCGAGGGTGCGGCCCTCCTTCTCAACAACGGTGCACTTCCTCTCATTAAGAGCGAGGGTGAGACCGTTAAGGTTAGTACCCTTTCGGTTAACTCGGTTGACCTTACCTACGGCGGTACAGGCTCGGGTAACGTTGACGCCTCCAAGGCAGATAACCTTAAGGCTGCTCTTGAGAAGTCCGGCTTCACCGTAAACCCCACCATCTGGGATTGGTATCTCAGTGATGACGCTGCTGCCCTTATGAGTGCAATCTCTAACGGCGAGGGCGAGGGCGAGAGTGCTGTTCTCGCAGGCCAGGCTCCCATCGTTGAGATCGACCACGCTAACTATCCTGCAGAGGTTAAGAACTCGGTTGCCGAGTATTCTGACGCTCTTATCATCACCTTCTCCCGTGTTGGCGGTGAGGGCTATGACTGCTCCTTCCCCGGCTACGAGGGCAATGCCGATGCTATCAACTACCTTGAGCTTAACGAGAACGAGAGAAAGCTTCTCGCTTACGCTGAGGAGGTTAAGGCTGATACCGGTGCTAAGATCATCGTTCTTATCAACACCTCCAACGCTCTTGAGGTTGACTTCCTTCAGGACTATGACGTAGACGCTTGTATGTGGGTTGGCGGCCTTGGTATCGCAGGTACCAACGCTGTTACCGATATCCTTGCAGGTATCGTTAATCCCTCGGGTAGCCTTGTAGACACCTACTGCTACGACAACTTCACCTCTCCTGCAATGCAGAACTTCATCGCCCAGACCTACGGCGGCTATGCAGAGGGCGTTATTCCCGAGAATGCTTCTACCTATATGGTATATCAGGAGGGCATTTACGTTGGCTATAAGTACTACGAGACCAGATACGAGGACTACGTAATGGGCAACGGCAACGCAGGCGAGTTTGATTACAAGTCTGAGGTTGCATTCCCCTTCGGTTACGGCCTCTCCTACTCCAATTTCGTATACAGTAATATGAATACCGTATATAACGCAGAGACCGATCAGTACGAGATCACCCTTACCGTTACCAACGACAGCGATTACGACGGTAAGGAGGTAGTTCAGATCTACGCTCAGGCTCCTTATACCGAGTGGGATAGGTTCCACGGTATCGAGAAGGCCTCCGTTCAGCTCGTTGGCTTCGCAAAGACCGACCTTATCCCCGCAAGAGGCTCTGAGACCGTCACCGTTAAGGTTGACAGACGCGACCTTGCTTGCTACGATGCGAAGGGCTTCGGCACCTACATCTTCGAGGAGGGTGATTACTACTTCACCGCGGCTACCGATTCTCACGACGCTATCAACAACATTCTCGCAAAGAAGGAGTACACCACAGCTGACGGTATGGATGCAGAGGGTAATGCTGCTCTTGTTAACGTTATCACCGAGGATTCCTTCACCGCTATTGATACTACTTATTCCTACGCCCTTAACGGCGAGAAGATCACAAACAAGCTTCAGGATGCAGATCCTAACGTATACTTCGGCGAGGGCACCGTTACCTTCCTTTCCAGATCCGACTGGATGGGCACCTGGCCTACCGAGAGCGTTAAGCTTAACCTCATTGACAGAATGGTAGTTGAGCTTACCGAGGGCCGTTGGGCTACTATGGGCGAGAAATACTTCGAGGTTCCCGAGGAGTGGCACGATATGCCTATCCTTGACGCGAAGAATGGCCTTACCCTTTACGATATGTTCGAGATGGATGACGACGGCGACGGCGTTGTTGCAGCGAAGGATTATGACGATCCTGCTTGGGCAAAGCTTCTTGAGAACGTTACTCTTGACGAGCTTATCTCTATCGGCGACTGCTTCCACTGGAGACATCCCGTTCCTTCTGTAAACGCTCCCGGCTCCCGTGATGAGAACGGTCCCCAGGGCCTTACCGTAACCCTCTTCGGTGGCGGTCTTCAGGCTGAGGCTACCGCCTTCACCTCCGAGGACGTTATGGCGGCTACCTTCAATACCGAGCTTGTCTACCGCGTTGGTGAGATGATCGCTAACGATTGCCTTGATGCAGGTGTATCCTGTCTCTACGGCCCCGGTGCGAACACCCACCGTACTCCCTACGGCGGACGTAACTTCGAGTACTACTCTG
>JAZQDF010000255.1:0-2872 GCA_045546635.1 Eubacteriales bacterium | reverse complement strand
ATCAACATCCTTACTGCAGACGCTGACTACTATGGATACGATGCATCCAAGCCTATCACCATCGTTTACGGCTCTTCCTCTGACACAGATAAGCAGAGATTCCGTTGCGAGTATCTCCAGGGCGTTGTTAACGAGATCACTGCCGGCACCTCTCTTGAGGGCAAGATCAAGCTCGTATTCGACGCATCTGCAGGTACCAAGTGGGCTGATGCATTCCGTAGCGGTGCTACTCAGATCGGCTTCGGCTACGGCTTCAGCGGTAACGCATTCGATCCCTTCGATATCGTCGGTGCTTTCGTAAATCCTTCTGATAGCCTTAACTATCACGCATACTGGGATACCTCCTCTATTCCTATGACTCTCGCTATGCCCGCAGGCGATTACGCAGGTGCAGGCGAAGAGATCACTATGAGCCTTCAGAACTGGTACTACTGCCTTAACGGCCTTGCTACTCAGTACGAGCAGGAGCATCAGTACAACTGGGATGAAGGTAAGGCTCCCTCCAGCGTAAGACTTATGATCCTCGCTGCACTTGAGGAGATCGTTCTTAAGGAGAGCCGCTCCGTAATGCTTATCGGCGACGCTGCCGGTTCCTTCCTTAGCCCCAAGTTCTCTTACATTAACTATGATTACAACACCTTCATGGGTTACGGTGGAATCAGATATATGACCGTAAACTACACTGATTTCCAGTGGAAGCAGTTCCTTAAGGATAACAACAACGATCTTACCAACATCTATAAGATGAGTGAGTAATCCTTAGCATAATAAGGCTTATCAAGTTTATTAAATCATAACATAGGCGGTGAGCGGATGACCTTCGCTCACCGCTGATTGTGTCTTTTTATCCTAATCAAAATTCTCTTTACATCGGCTTCAGATCTGAAAAACGGTCAATAATAGTAAACCAAAGATTACATTTTAACATTAGTCGGTAAAACGGTTCGTATATATGGCACAGCTTTGGTGCACTGGGCTTCGCAGGTAGACAAGCCACAGAATACCTTGCGACGTCCTTTTATGAATAGGAAAATTACAACAACAGAGGAGAAAAACCTATGTATATGTTTAAATATGTGATGAAGCGACTTGGCTTGATGCTATTCACGTTCTCCATCATCTTCGTGATGTGCTTCGTGCTTATCAAGCTCCTGCCGATTCAAGTCAACGTCGGTCCCGACCAGGACCCTTATATTGCCTACAAGCAGCTTGAGGGACGCGGTTGGATCACTAATATCCAAAAGGGTCCTAACGGAACCTTTACCTACGATCGCGTGCCGATCCTCATTCAGCTTGGTACCTACCTTAAGAGGATCTTTGTTCACGGCGATTTCGGTGTAGCAACCACCTACGGTGAATACCTCGGTATGCCCGTATGGGAGGTTTTTGTTAAGAAGCTTCCCCCCACAATTTTAATTAACATTTACTCAACCCTGCTGGGCGTTCCGATCGGTCTCGGCTTGGGTATTTATGCCGCACTTAAGAAGAATAAGTGGCAGGACCAGGTCATCAATATCTTTATTATCCTTCTGATCTCGGTGCCCTCCATCGTACTTGCTCTTATGATCCAGTACGTATTCTGCTTCAAGCTTGGTTGGTTCCCCTTACAGGTATCCCTAAGCAAGGAATATTTTACCTGGGAGGTGTTCCACTCTATGCTTCCTGCGGTATTTGCATTAAGCCTTGGTTCTATCGCGGGCTACGCACGTTATACCCGTGCCGAGCTGTCCGAGGTTCTTACGGGCGAGTTTATGCTCCTCGCGAGAACGAAGGGCCTTACCAAGAGCCAGGCTATCTTCCGTCACGCTATGCGTAACTCGATGGTCGTAATCTTCCCCTCCATCCTTAGTGAGTTCGTTGCGGTTCTCTCGGGCTCGCTGATTATAGAGAAGATGTTCACCATCAACGGCGTTGGCGGTCTTTACCTGAACTCTATTAATTTCCAGGACTATGACTTCTTTATGCTGCTGTCGGCGTTCTACACTCTCGTAAGCCTTACGGCAGGTATCGTAATAGACATCAGCTACGGATTTATCGATCCGAGAATCAGAATGGGGGCTAAGTAATTATGGAAAAAAACGTAAATATAAATAATATCCCCGCTGAGAAGTTCCGGTTCGCAGTCCAAAACGACTATTCTCACGACAGCAAGTTTGATACCAAGCCCGTCAGCTACTTCCAGGGTGCGTTCCGTCGCTTCTGTAAGAACAAGGGTGCGGTCGTAGGCGGTATCGTTATCGCCTTCCTCGTGCTGTTCGCGATCATTGCTCCCTTCTGCACTCCCTTTAATCCCGCGTACTATGATCAGATATACGCTTACGCAACCCCGAAGAACGATCTCTTCGTGGGCGTGGATTTCTGGGACGGCTATAAGGAGAAGAACAACGTCGGCTCTATTGAATATTTTAAGGACCGTGCTCTCGCCCTTGAAACAGGCTACGACATCATCAAGAGAGGCGAGTATGAGGTGAACGAGGAAGGAACTAACTATTCCTACCGCTTTGACACCTACCACGGCGTTGGCTTCGGTGCCTATAAGATCATCTCTATGGAGGAGTTCCTCGACATTCAGAGATACCAGGATGAGACAGGTATCCAGGTGCTTTATCCTATGGTTGCACTCCGCGACAGACCTACCACGACACAGGATAAGAATAATGCAAACTACTACTATAAGACCAAGACCGTAGCAGGTAAGACACGTCCCGTTACCGACGAGAACGGCGATCCCATTCCCGTATACTGGACCTACGAGGCGGGCAACCTTTCCGGCCTTATGCCCGAGTACAATTCCAAGAGAATTGAGGGTGAGGACGGCTTCATCGGCGAGGACGGCAAGCAGTACTATTATGCATACGGCAGACTCGTTGAC
>JAZQDF010000254.1:0-3073 GCA_045546635.1 Eubacteriales bacterium | reverse complement strand
ATTACTTCTACGAGATAGAGGATTATCCCGGCGAAAATAAATATTATAAAGATTGCTACGTTCTGACGCAGTTCAACGGCTACGAGCTTTCCTATACCGTAATTGATATTGACGGCATAAGCCAGGGACCCGACACCGTAAGAGCCGCATACGTTGACGGCTATCTCTACATCACCACACCCCTCGGCTTTAAGGTTGAGAGGATCAAATAAAATTTCGCAGAGCAAAGCGAAGCCGCCCGAATTTTCGGGCGGGCTTTTTCCTGTTCCCCTTCCGCAAGAGAGAAAAATGTGTTATAATGAAATAAATTTCACTTTTCTCACAAAAAAATGCAACGTTTTGATGAAACTTGGTGTCTTATAGTGTGAAAGCCGGCTGAAGTGCAAATTTTAGTTATCAACGAGGTGCGCCTATGGATGACAACAGAATAATCGAGCTATATTTCGCACGTGACGAGCGTGCGATAGAAGAAACAAAGCTGAAATACAGCAGGCTTCTTCTGTCCATAGCGGGAGGAATCCTTGGCGATCTTACTGCCGCCGAGGAATGCGAGAACGATACCTATCTTCGTACTTGGGACAGTATTCCGCCTGTACGCCCTACCTATTTTGCCGCCTACATAGGACGCATCACTCGCAATCTCGCTCTTAACCGTATAAGGTATATGAAGAGGCATAATCCGCCCGAAATGATCCTTATTATGGATGAGCTTAGCGAGATCGTTGGCGAGGGAGAGGATCTTGACGAAAGGATCGACCTTGGCGATGCGTTAAGCGGCTTTCTTGCCGACCTTGAGCCCACAAGGCGAAGGATCTTTATTCAGCGATATTTCTATATGATGTCGGCAAGGGAGATTGCGGTAGAGCAGGGATTGAGGACAGGAACGGTCAGATCTATTCTGTCACGCACAAGAAATTTGCTTCGTGAATACCTTTGTGAGAGAGGAATTGTGATATGAAAGAAAAAAACATACTGTTCGCTATAAGCGATATTGACGAAAAATACATTGAGGACGCAAGGCCGAAGGGCAGAAAGCGTAGAGCCATAGTAAGATACCTGACCGTTGCCGCCAGCCTTGCGATAGTTATAGGTCTGTCGGTGGGTATGCTTGCCGTCTTTGGCGGCACTCCCGGGGGATCCTATGATGACGGTCCTTCCGGTATTCAGGGCGATCATGCAGGCTCGGACGAGGGGGACTCCGGCGGTGGAGAGCCGAGCGGACCTAACGGACCGACGGGCGAGATCCCGGGTGACCGTTACTCTGAGTACTACGCAGGCCAAAATTACTCAAGGCTTATGGCTATCTTAGGATCATTTGACAGAGATGGCGACGGCTTTTACCTGCAGGGAGACGTAGAGAGCGGAGACTTCGAGGCTGATAAGTCTGAAGGCGACGATGCGTCGGTCAACGGCAGCTTCATCGACGTTACTGAGAATCAGGTCGAAGGCGTAGAGGAGCCGGATAAGCTGAAAATGACCGATAAATATCTTTTTTATCTAGGTGATAAGAGCAATGGCTTTGGCGAGGCACTCTATATATACTCTCTTGAGGGGGAGGAGTCAAAAGAGGTTTGCTATTATCCTCTGCCTGTTTACGACGGCTCTCCTTATTCAGACGAATCAAACAAAATATTTCTTTCGGATGACGCAACCACCCTTTTCATTATTAAAAATTACAGGGGAAAGGACGATCCTAATAGCACCTACAAAACTACAGTTACCCTTCTTGACGTCTCGGATGTTACATCACCAAAGGAGGTAAAGTATATTACTCTTGGCGGATGTATGGACTATGCTAGAATGGTTGGCGGCAGACTGCTTATCGGAACCACCTTCCTTTCTACAAAGTATAAGTTTGAGTGGACAGACCCCGATGTTTATCTGCCCTACTATGAGATAGGTGAGGAAAAGAACTATTTTGATCCCGATGATATTATTTGTCCTGACGAGCTTTCTTACAAGTCCTATTCCTCGATATTTATTCTGGACGAGGAGCTTAACGTGATTTCAAACAAGGCTGTTTTCGACGTATCGGGTGTGTACGGTGAGTGCTTTGTTTCAAATGATAAAATTGTGTATTCATTAGGCTATGCGGTTTCGCAAGACAACATTATTTACGGCTCGGATTGTAAAAGTAATATAGTCGTTATTGATTATACTTCCGACTCGCTCAAGGTTCAGCGCATTCTCAAGGCTGACGGTTGGATAATGGATAGATTCTTCGTTGATGAAAAGGATGATTATCTAAGATTCATCACTAACAGCTACAAAAATCCGGGCTGGAATTGGGAAACTGAAAACTCATCACTCTACATCTACGATCTTAAAAAGGGAGAGTACACGGCGTCGGTTGTGAATTTTGCTCCCGATGGCGAGGGCGCCACTGCTGTAAGATTCGACGGGGATAAGTGCTACGTATGCACAGCGGAGATTAAAACCTATACCGATCCCGTTTATTTCTTTGACCTTTCGGATTATAGCAATATTACTCAGGTAAATACCGGTTTTATAGATGGATTTTCAACAAATTTGATTGAGTTTGGCGACGGACTTCTGCTCGGTATAGGTGAATTGAGCTTCCAAAATGGCAAGGTATCTATCTACAAACGAGAGGGAAATGCTGTGATCACCCTGGCGGAGTATTTGTTTGAGGGGAAATATGCGCACGACCGCAAGGCATACCTTATAGACAGGGAAAACGGGTTGTTCGGATTTTTCAGCGGCTCAAACATCTCTACCTCGGGAACCTATCATTTACTTCACTTTGACGGAACCGAACTTAGCGAGATTTATTCCGAAAAAATAAATCACGGTGGCTATGAGATCAGATCGGTTTACTATAAGGAATATCTTTACATTCTTGAGGTTTATGATCTCACGGTTAAAAAGATAACAGTTGATTAACAACAAAAAGGACGAGAAATTCTCGTCCTTTTTTGCATGATATACCGTAGGGGCGAGCATTGCTCGTCCTTTTATTTTATCTCCCTGATCTTCATAATATCATAAGGTGTGGTCTGGTATACGAAGTAGTTGAGCCAGTTGGTAAAGAGCAGAGTTGCGTGGCCACGCC
>JAZQDF010000253.1:0-1696 GCA_045546635.1 Eubacteriales bacterium | reverse complement strand
GAAGAGGATCAACTGCAGGCACTTCGCCGCGAAGCGTGCGAAACAGGTGAAATGGAGCTTTTGAATCCTGAGGTTCTCCCCCGCTGCTATCTGCACAGAACTGCTCCCAATGACGTTGCACGTGTTGAGCATCGCACACTTATCTGCACAAGCAAAAAAGAAGATGCAGGTAACATTAACAACTGGATGGATCCCCAGGAATGCTACAAGATGCTTGGTGAGATATACAAGGATTCGATGAAGGGAAGAACGATGTATGTTATTCCTTATTCGATGGGTGTTATAGGCTCAAAATTCTCAAAGATCGGTATAGAGCTTACTGACTCTATCTACGTCGTTCTCAATATGGAGATCATGACAAGAGTCGGTAACAAGGTTCTTGAAGCTCTCGGTGATTCTCCCGACTACGTTAAGGGCTTGCACGGCAAGGTAAATGTTGACGAAGAAAAGCGTTATATCTGCCATTTCCCTGAAGATAACACGATCTGCTCCGTAAACTCCGCATACGGCGGTAACGTTCTTCTGGGTAAGAAGTGCTTTGCGCTCCGCATTGCATCTTATCAGGGTAAGCAGGAAGGCTGGATGGCTGAGCATATGCTTATTCTCGGTATCGAAAGTCCCGACGGCGATGTTAAATATATTGCGGCAGCGTTCCCCTCTGCTTGCGGTAAGACGAATCTCGCAATGCTTATTCCGCCGGAAATATACAAGAAGAAAGGCTATAAGGTTTGGTGCGTAGGTGACGATATTGCCTGGATCAGAGTAGGCGAGGACGGAAGACTGTGGGCGATGAACCCCGAAAACGGCTTTTTCGGTGTTGCTCCCGGTACAAATGAAAAGTCCAACCCCAACGCACTTCACACAACGTTCAGCGATACGATATTTACAAACGTTGCTCACAATATGGATGACAATACTGTATGGTGGGAGGGTCTTACAAAAGAAAAGCCTGCTAATATGATCGACTGGAAGGGTAATCCCTACGATGCTGAATCAGGCGAAAAGGCTGCTCATCCCAACTCAAGATTTACAGCAAGAGCAAAGAACTGCCCCTGCCTGTCATCTGAATTTGAAAATCCCCAGGGTGTTCCGCTGTCTGCTATCGTATTCGGCGGCAGACGTGCGAAGACTGCACCGCTCGTATATGAATCAACAAGCTGGCAGAACGGTGTGTTCGTAGGCTCTATTATGGCTTCCGAAACTACTGCGGCAGCTTCAGGTGCGGTTGGTGTTGTCCGCCGCGACCCGATGGCAATGCGTCCTTTTGCAGGCTACGATATGGGTGATTATTTTGCTCACTGGCTCGAAATGGGTAAGAAGATCAAGAATCCCCCCAAGATATTCAACGTAAACTGGTTCAGACTTGATGACGAGGGTCACTTTATCTGGCCCGGCTTCGGTGATAACCTGCGTGTTCTTCTTTGGATCCTTGCTCGCTGCGAGGATAAGGTTGAAGCGGTTGCTTCTCCTATCGGTAATCTCCCTAAGCCCGAGGATATCAATATTGAAGATCTTGATATCACGGTTGACACTATCAAGGAGCTTCTTGAAATAGATAAGGAAGTATGGCTGCAGGAAGCAGAGGGAATTAAGGACTTCTACGCTCAGGTAGGCGAAAGAGTTCCCGCAGAGCTTTACGCAGAGCTTGACAACCTTATTGCAAATCTTAAAAAATAAGATGAACAGAAAACGCAAG
>JAZQDF010000252.1:0-1720 GCA_045546635.1 Eubacteriales bacterium | reverse complement strand
CATTGTCTTCCTAAGACCGCTTGGCCTCCGACTTCGCCTACAGCCTCGCCGCAAGGATCAACACCGAGCACAAGCTCTGCACCCCGATAGCCCTCAAGACAAAGCTTCGCGACCTCCCGTCCCATATATCCCGAAATACCGTTAATTAATATGTTCATCATTTCCTCGTCAGATAAGATTTTCCTTCTTCATAAGCGAGAGCAGGACTGCCTCGTGCTCGGGCTCCATAGGAGTAAGGGGAAGCCTCAGATAGTTCTCGCAATAGCCCATAGCAGCCACCGCCGCCTTGACAGGAATGGGGTTAACCTCGCAGAACAGGGCGTTAATCAAGGGCAGAAGCGAAAGCTGGGCTCTCCTTGCCTCCTCGATCCTTCCGTTCATATAGTCCTCGCACATCCTCTGCGTTGCCGCAGGCATAATGTTTGACAGCACCGAGATAACACCCTTGCCACCGAGGGCGAGGATGGGAATGATCTGGTCGTCATTTCCCGAATAAACCGCGATCCTGTCACCTACAAGGGCACAAAGCTCGGCTACCTGGGATATATCTCCGCACGCTTCCTTGATGCCCACGATGTTAGGATGCTCGCAAAGGGCAAGCACCGACTTGGGCTGCAGATTACAGCCTGTTCTCGACGGTACGTTATAAAGTATGCAGGGCTTCGTGGATGCGTCTGCAATTGCGATAAAGGACTCGATAAGTCCCCTCTGGGTTGCCTTGTTGTAGTAGGGTGTGACAAGCAGCATCGCGTCTGCACCAACCTCGCAGGCGTATTTCGTAAGCTCAATGGCGTAGGCCGTATCGTTAGAGCCCGTGCCTGCGATAACGGGAATTCTGCCCGCCACCTGCTCGACACAGAACTTGATCGCCTCCTTGTGCTCGGCGTCGGTAAGGGTAGAGCCCTCGCCCGTGGTACCCACCGCAACGATTGCCGCCACACCCTCGCTTATCTGCCATTCGATCAGCCTTGCGAACTGCTCATAGTCTATTCCATCCTCGGTAAGCGGTGTGACGATAGCCGTCGCCGCTCCGGCAAATACGGGATTTTTCAATTTGTGTTCCTCCGAAATATATAGCAAATTTATAAACAAAACAAAAAAAGATAGCCGCAAAACAGCTATCCCAAAAGAAGCGGTATTACCGCGTCAAGTGAATGATAGCCCTTCGCCCGAGTCCGTGCGACAGCAGGACGGATGTTATCCGAACTGCCAGCCAAGATGCCTGCCACAGCATCCGCTTCGGCACCAACGCCTTTCTCCCACCGCCTCGGCGGCATCTAAGGTGGAATACTCTTCGTTAAGTGCACCTCTATCTAAAGTACAGATTATTTTAACATATATAAATATATATGTCAATACCTTTTATGAAAAAGTTTTTTCACATAGGTTTATTATTTGCTTTTCTAAATTTAATATTCTAAAAGAGGGCCGACGCAAGTCGTTCCTTTTTGCACTTGACAAAACCTTCATTTACTGTTATGATAATATTAGAAACCAACCGAGGTTGAGTACGCATACGATGCCTTTGGCAACTGCGAGAAATACTGTAAATTATGCAGGAAGAACTAACAACATTATTCGTAGAACTGCTGAACATCTAAATGCAGGAAAAGGAGTCGTCCCCAAAGAAGTAGCAAGAAAATTAACGCTAAAACAAGCAAGAGGGCTTGAACAAGCATTAATAAACAGATATGTCAAGCTGTGTTATTTGGAAAGTTAT
>JAZQDF010000251.1:0-1994 GCA_045546635.1 Eubacteriales bacterium | reverse complement strand
TCACAGAACGACATGGCTACGATCCGACTTCGTACCCAGCAGGGCGGGCCATACGCCCGAGGATAGCAGAGAGACGTAGGCTATTCCCAGCGGTCTGGCTCCAAGCAGTATCTGGCATCGTGACAGCAGAAATCCCACCGTAAAGATCAGAAGATCGCCTATCAGCGACCGCCCGTCTCTTTGTATTTCCTTTAGGGTTGACTCAAGGCTTGTCCGTATTTGTAATACGGTTTGTCTGATGCCACCCCTTTTCTTTTCTTTCTCGGTCGTCTTTTCCATTTTTTTGCCCCCAAAAAAAGTGTTCATTTTATTATATATCCTATGGGAAGAAAAAAAGGCAGAAATTCGCCGTCGAAGGCGGTAGTATTCAGCCATTGGACGAGGACATGTGGCGAAAAAGCACAAAAAGACATTCTTCAGGTCACAATCACCCGGCTTTTGCGATAAGTAAACGAATATATTTACATCTTCGGGTAATAATTACTCTGAACCCAAAATTAAGGAGGATATTTTATGACGCTTACACAAAAGGAGACTACGCTTTTATCAGATCTCAAATCGCAGGAGCAGCTTTGTATCGAGAAGTATACCAAATATTCGCAAATGGCACACGATCCCGAGCTTAAAAGCCTGTTCTCCACTCTTGCAGGAAATGAGCAGAAGCATCTTGAAACCATTAATCAGATTCTGAACGGAAACGAGGTGTCAATGCCTGCACAGTCCCCCTCTGCAGTACAGGCGAGGCTTCAATGCAAGATGTCTACCTGCAACGAGATCGAGAAAAAGAACGACGCCTATCTTTGCAAGGATGCTCTTTCTATGGAAAAGCACGTGTCGGGAGTATATAATACCGGTGTGTTTGAGTTTAACAGTCCCGTCCTTCGCGACACCCTCGCCCATATTCAGAAGGAGGAACAGAACCACGGCGAGCAGCTTTATAATTACCTCAGCTGCAATAATATGTATTCCTGATAAAAAGAAAAGAGGTGGCCTCGTCTGAGACTACCTCTTTTTGATGATTAATCGTAATCCTCGTCCTCGTCGTTCTCTTCGACGGGCTTATCCTCGTCCTCGTTGAAGTCATCGATGAGCAGGGCGTTGATGTAATATGAATTACCTGCCTCGCTGACGAAGGAATATTCCTCGTTATCCGCATCGTAAAGCTGGCCCTTCAGATAGATTCTTCTGCCTGCCCTGCATATTACGTCAAGGAATTCGTCTGTGTCAAATTCGTCTATCTCAATGCCGTAATCGTCGTTGGAAATTATGACGTTCACCTCGTCTGTATCGGATGCGTCTGCGTATTCGTCGTCATAGGAGATGTATTCCTCATCAAGCTCGAAGAATTCTTCAAGCTCGCCTGATCTCATATAGTCAACAAAACGCTTTACTTCGGACTTTGGTCCGGTTGCTCTGATTTCAAAATAAAGCTCCTCGTATAATATCATTGTGAAGAAACCTTCCTTATTGTTTTTTGCGAAAAAAGTATAGCATAGACTTGTATATTTGTCAATATATTTCGATGAAAAAATGTCTTTCGCTTATTCTCTACCATTAATATAATATCGCGTGCGAGGAAGCTGGTTACAGGGTTTTAAAAAAATATGAAAAAAGTTTAAAAAAATTAAAAAAATCCCTTGACAATCTTAAATCTTTGTTGTATAATAGGAAAGCCGACTTTGAGTTGGCACTTGATCATTGAAAATTGAACAACGAGAAATTAAGAAAACATTGTGTTTCGGGGGAGACTCCGAAACGGTGTAAGTTCTTGTCAAACACATTGAGAAAAACTCAAAAGTAAGAAGAAGCTAGAATAAATAGCTCTGAAAAAGGATTTAGGTTCCCGAGAGGGGATTTAGATAAACATTTTTTAGAGAGTTTGATCCTGGCTCAGGATTAACGCTGGCGGCGTGCATAACACATTCAAGTCGAACGGTGAAGGGGCTTCGGCCCCGGAACAGTGGCGGACGGGTGAGTAACGCGTGAGCAATCTA
>JAZQDF010000250.1:0-2515 GCA_045546635.1 Eubacteriales bacterium | reverse complement strand
GGGGGGCTTGGATGCAATGGTGAGCTTGGCTTGGGAGCCGCCCATCAGGCGCGTGAGTTCCTCATTAACGATCTTGACGACCTGCTGAGCAGGAAGCAAGGATTCGAGGACCTCGGCACCGACTGCACGCTCGGAAACGATTTTAATAAAGTCACGAACTACCTTAAAGTTAACGTCAGCCTCGAGCAGTGCGAGCTTTACCTCTCGCATACCCTCCTTGACGTCTCTCTCGGTAAGCTTTCCCTTGTTCCGAAATTTTTTGAAAGCATTTGCAAGCTTATCAGTAAGACTTTGGAACATCTTGATTTCCTTTCATAATTACTTGGGCGATGCGGCACAACTCGGCCGCCTCGTCTGTGAGGCCGCTGTTCTTAACGCTATCGGCTACTCTTATAAGAGCGTCGGCAGCAGAAGAAAGCTCCTCGTGCCTTTTTGCAAGTGACAGATTAGTCTCAAAGAATTCAAGCGACTCCTCACCACGCTTGATAAGATGACGAACGCCCTGGCGTGAAATTCCTTCACCCTCGGCAATCTCTGAAAGCGAGAGATCGTCATCGTAATATGCTCGCATAACGCTGCGGATATGGTCATCGAGCAGATCCTCGTAGAAGTCGAGAAGATATGCAATTCTCATATTCTTTTCAAACATATCAACCACCTGAAAAAGTGCTGTAAAGCAAATCGCTTTACAAGTATAGCACAGTCAAATCGGTTTGTCAATAGGTTTTTTGAAAAAAATCACATTATTTATTATTTTTTATTCTCTCCACATAAGGAGCGATTGCGTGAGAGATGCTTGCATTGTGGGACGGCCACTTTTTTATTTTTGGGCAGGGAATTTTTCGCTGTATATTCCGACGGCAAGGCTTATCGGTTGCTTTTCTTCATTAATAAATTGTATATACTTAATATTTCGATGAAGACATTGATAGGCGGATATTAGCCTTTAAAAATAAAAAAGAACCTACACGCCCCCACGCATAGGTTCTCGTCGCCGCAATATGTACCAATAACCACACCACTTAAGAGTATAGCATCATAAGCTTGATGCACCTTCAGCCGATGTTATGCAGCTTACTTATTATACAACATTTGTTTCGATTTGTAAAGATGCCAAAATTAACAATTTTTCGCCCGAAAGTTTGTAAAAAAAGTGGAAAATGCAAAAAAAACAAAAAAATTCAAAAAAGTATTGACAAACCGATAATAAGGTGGTATAATATCACAGAAGTTGAAAGAAACTTTAAAACAAAGTAGAATTTCCGTTCTCACCATACCGCACAGGCGAATATGGTTAATACAATTTTTCCCCTCAAAGAGGGATGTTGTGCGTACGGAGATTCTCTGTATGCATTTTTTTGTTCTTGGAGGTATACGACTATTAAACCCAACAATTCTAAGGATTTACCTATTAACGAGGAGATAACCGCCTCGGAGGTAAGAGTTATCGGCCCGAATAATGAGCAGGTCGGAATTATGAAGATTGATGATGCACGCAGCTACGCATACAACAACGGCGTTGATCTTGTGCTTATCGTTCCTAATGCTACGCCCCCCGTATGCCGTGCGATTGACTACGGCAAGTTCTGCTTCGAGCGTGATAAGAGAGAGAAGGAAGCTAAGAAAAAGCAGGTAGTCGTTAAGGTTAAGGAAATTCAGCTTTCCTGCCGTATCGAGCAGCACGATTTTGATACCCGCGTAAACCAGGCGAAGAAGTTCCTTGGTGAGGGCAATAAGGTTAAGGCTGTGGTACGCTTCAGAGGCAGAGAGATGTCTCACACAGAGCTTGGTCGCGAGGTTATACTCAAGTTTGAGGAGGCCTGCCGCGAGTTCGGCGTTGCCGAGAAAAAGCCCGTTCTTGACGGAAGATATATGTCTATCATACTTTCTCCCGTTAAGCCGGAGAAAAAATAAGTTTATTAAATATGGGTTTATCCCAGACAGAAAAGGAGAAATACAATGGGAAAGATTAAAACACACAAGGCCTCTGCCAAGAGATTTTCTCTCACCGGTAGCGGCAAGGTAAAGATGGCCCACAACAACCACCGTCATAAGCTCGGTCTCAAGACCGCAAAGCGTAAGAGAGGTCTTCGCAAGAGTGCTATTCTTAGCGAGAGCTTTGCACCTACTTACAGAAGCCTTATCAACAAGTAATAAGGCACCAGAAGAAAATCAGGAGGATATAGTAAAATGGCAAGAGTTAAAGGCGCGATGATGACGCGTAAGAGAAGAAATAGCATACTCAAGGCTGCTAAGGGCTATTGGGGCTCTAAGTCCAAGCACTTCAAGATGGCTAAGCAGGCTGTAATGAAGAGCGGTAACAAGGCTTTCGTAGGTCGTAAGGAGAAGAAGAGAAACTTCCGTGCACTCTGGATCACCAGAATTTCTGCACAGGCAAAGGTTTGCGGTATGAACTACTCCACACTTATGCACGGCCTTAAGCTTGCTGGCATTGATCTTAACAGAAAGATGCTTGCAGAGCTTGCAGTTTCCGACAAGGAGACCTTCGCTGCTA
>JAZQDF010000249.1:0-1838 GCA_045546635.1 Eubacteriales bacterium | reverse complement strand
TCTAGTCATTGTCTTCCTAAGACCGCTTGGCCTCCGACTTCCTCTGCATCCACGCCGGATACGAAGACCTTGTTACAGTCACCACAGGTGATGGTAACGTAGCCGTCTGCGGTACAGGTTGCACTCGTAACCTCAACGCTGCTGTATCTGTGTCCCTTTGCAGGAAGAACCTGCTGCTCAACCGTTGCACCGTCGCATCTCGAGCAATGCTCACCCTCGGTAAGACCTGTTTCGGTACAGGTAGGAGCCTTCGCCTCGTCGATCACGATATCGTGGCCGAGAGCGTCAAGCTTGAAGTAAGGATTATCAACAAGATACTGGTCTGCCTCTGCATCCACGCCGGATACGAAGACCTTGTTACAGTCGCCACAGGTGATGGTGATATAGCCCTTTTCGGTACAGGTTGCACTTGTAACCTCAACGCTGCTATATCTGTGTCCCTTTGCAGGAAGAACCTGCTGTTCAACGATAACCTCGTTACATACGGAGCAATGCTTACCCTCGGTAAGACCGCTTTCGGTACAGGTGGGAGCTACTGCCTCGTCAACTACCTCGGTATGACCGGGAGCAGTAACGACGGTATCCTGATACTCGTCACCGCATATACAGGTGTGAAGGGTGTATCCGTTTACGGTACAGGTAGGAGCAACCACGGTTTCGCTATATGCGTGAGCACTTACGGTGTAAACGCCCTCGTCTGCGAGAGAGTGATAGCCACTTACGAGCTTGTTGGTATAGCTCTGACCGTCGTTAGAATGATTTGCGGGATCGAAGTCCTTGAAGCTACCGCCGGATACGTTAATTACGCCGAGAACAGCCTCTGCCTCGTTAACGTCGAGAAGGAATCTCATACCCTCGTAAAGCTCCTTAGCCTCGTAGTATCCGCCGTTAAGGTTAACCACGCCGCCGCGGGTTGCGTAAATGGAGGTACAGCCGTCGGAAACGAAGCTGCCGCCGTGGATGGTGACAACCGCACCGTCGATAGCGGAGATAACCTCAATATGCTCACCCTCGCCGCTGGCGATCATAGCACCGTTTTCTTCTGCCTTGATGACAAGCTTGGTGCCCTCACCGCGAGCAAGAACAACCTCGACGATATCTGCATCGTAATCAGCCGTAATGGTGAAGCCCTTAAGGTCGATTTCAACCTCTACGCCCTCAAGGACGATAGAGCTGGTAAGAGTAATATTTGCGGTAAGGTATACGTTGTAGTCCGCACTGAGAGCAGCCTTAAGATCTGCCTCATTGTCAACGCCTACGGGCTCGTATACAATTACCTCATCCTTGTGATCGCATCTCTGACAAGGAGTTACAGAGTAAAGGACCTTGCCATCTGCCCTATAGTAGGGAGCACCGTCCAGGTGGCCGAGAGCATCAACGTAATTGTCAATATATTCGTCACCGCAGGAGCAGGTGTAGGTCGTGTATCCCTTATCGGTACAGGTGGGAAGAGTAACTGCTGCGGTATGGCTATGGCCCTTTGCCGCAACTACCTCCTGTGCAACGAGAGTCTCGCCGCATACCTCACAGTGACTACCCTCGGTAAGACCGGTTTCGGTACAGGTAGGAGCCTTCGCCGCATCAACTACGGACCTGTGTCCGAGAGCCGCAACGACGCTCTGTGCTACGATAACCTCGTCACATACGGAGCAATGCTTACCCTCGGTAAGACCGGTTTCGGTACAGGTGGGAGCTACTGCCGCATCAATTTCCTCGGTATGAGGAAGCTTTTCAATAGTCTTTTTATCTCTGCTGAGCTCTGCCTTACATACGGAGCAGTAAATTACTTCGTCGTAAGAGCCTGCAGCCTTACAGGTAGCTGCAACTACATTTTCCTG
>JAZQDF010000248.1:0-2910 GCA_045546635.1 Eubacteriales bacterium | reverse complement strand
ATACGGCGAGAGGGGGCAAACGGCGGTAGAAAAAACCATTAAAACCGAAGAAATACGCAGAAATTCAACCTTATAATGCTTCATTTATGCTTTTTGCTTGGTTAAAGGCTTTCTTTATCTCTTTTTGGATTTTTTCGTTCTCGTCAAAAGTGGCAGCCCCGTTTTAAAACTACTGATTTTTGTTCTTTTCCTTTTCTTCCTTGATGAATGCCTTTATAGCGTTCTTTATCGCTTGACGGCGGAAGTGCCTTTCCTTCTTGTGCTCGGGCATATTCTCTACGTGAGCGTGACGGGCACTCCTTCTCTTTTCAGGATCAATGTCACCCGCACGGAGCAGGGCGGTTTTTGTAAGAGCAGGACCTACAAGCTCGTAGATCAGCACGGCGAAGAGGGTTATGGTGGCAACCATATCTCCGATCTCGCCGAAGGCCTTTGCCTTCATTGCCATACCGAGAGCAACGCCCGCCTGGGGAAGAAGGGTAATACCGAGATATTTGACGATCTTCTCGTCGCATCCGCTGATCCTTGCACTTACGTATGCTCCGCCGTACTTACCGACAGAGCGTGCGATAATGTATACCACGCCTACCAGCACCATAAGCAGATTTCCGAATACGTTAAGCTCAAGCTCGGCACCCGACAGAACAAAGAACATAACGAACAGCGGTGCCGTCCACTTGTCGACTCTCTCCATCAGCTCCTCGGAGAAGTCGCATATATTACAGAATATGGTTCCAAGCATCATCGCCGTCAGCAGCGAGGAAAAAGCAATATGCACGCCTCCGATGTTGAATGTCATCTGGGACAGGGCGATGGTCAGAAGCACGAAGCCGATGGAAACCGAGATCCTCTTGGAATTTGAATGGAAGAATCTCTCGAAGATATGGAATACGACGCCCATCACCGCACCGAGCAGTAACGAGAGCACCACCTCTAAAAGAGGCTCTACGATCACAGAGATAATATCCATCTCGCCGGCGTTCATAGCACGTGCAATGCCGAAGGAAATTGCAAATATCATAAGGCCTACCGCATCGTCAAGTGCTACGACGGGCAGCAGCATATCTGTAACGGGACCCTTCGCCTTATATTGCTTTACGACCATCAGCGTAGCCGCGGGTGCGGTAGCCGATGCAATGGCACCGAGGATTACAGCCGCCTCAACCGTCAGCACCTCGGGAATGGCGAAATGCAGTCCTATGAGTGCCGCATCAACCACCAGGGTGGTGACCACAGCCTGTAATATTCCTACGATAGTAGCCTGTCGTCCGATCTTCTTAAGGTGGGACAGACGGAACTCGTTTCCGATAGAGAATGCGATGAAGCCGAGAGCCACGTCACAGATTATAGAGTAGGAGTGAACCTCCTCCATGCTTCCGAATCCGAGTCCCCCAATACCGATACTGCCAAGGCAGTAGGGACCGACGAGTATACCGGCAACCAGGTATGCGGTAACTGCGGGTAGGTCAAGCTTCTTCGTCAGTCGCGAGAGCATCAGTCCCGCGAGAAGTGCAATAGATAATGATAATAATGCTTCCATTTTCAGTCTTCCTTTTTCCTGCAACGCAGGAATATTTTTTCAACAGTTAGATATTGTACTCCTGAAAAGGGAAAAAGTCAACTATTAAAATAACCAAAAATAATTATTTTTTGAATAATCTTTTGTTCAATTTTAAAATTTTCAAAAAAAGGCCTGCTTTTTCGCCCCTTTATCTTCTGTTTTGGTATCCGGGCGTCCATCATCAGCGAAAAAAGACCGAAAACAAAGCATCGCACCCGGATTATTTTATATTTAAAGCCACTCAGCCTCCCGAAGCCTTGCTTGAATCTCCGCCTTGGTGCTTTCTCTTGGCTCGGATAGGGGCAGCCTTACCTCGGACGAGCATAAGCCGCGAATACTCATTGCATATTTTATCGGAGAGGGGTTGGTTTCCATCAACAGCGTTCTTATGAATGGCATCAAGCCGAGCTGAAGCCGTAAGGACTCCTCTCGTTCGCCCTGGAAATACAGATCGCATATCCTTTTTGTCAGTTGCGGCAGAATGTTTGAAACTACCGAGATTACTCCGCCACCGCCGAGGGATAGAGCGGTATATATCTGGCTGTCATTTCCTGCGTAAAGCCTTAGACTGTTGCCGAAGGCCGCAATATTAACCAGCCTCTCTGCCGAGTCGGACGCCTCCTTTATTGCCACTATATTAGGGTGATCTGATAATCTTTCAAGAAGGCGTATTCCCAGGTTAACCCCCGTTCTTGACGGTACATTGTAAACAATTATTGGCAAATCTACCGATTCCGCAATGCTCAGATAATGCTTTTCTACTCCATCCTCGGTTCCTTTGTTGTAATAGGGTGTCACCAGCAGCACGCCGTCGCAGCCCAGACGCTCGGCAAATCTCGTGTGGGTGAGAGCAACTCTCGTGTCATTGGTTCCTGTTCCCAGTATCAGCGTTGTCCGACCGCCGATCTTCCCCTTGGCAAAGGTGTAAAGCTTGTATCTTTCTCCGTCCGACAGGGTTGCCGCCTCTGCCGTGGTGCCTCCGATGACCAGGGCGTCAACCCCGTCATCTATCTGCCGATCTATCAGGGTGCCGAGCGTCGGATAATCTATTTCACCGTCACGAAACGGCGTTATCAGAGCGGTTCCTACGCCTGAAAATATCACTCTTTTCTCCATAATATTCACTTTCTTACAAAATTCGTTTTTTATCTTGATTTATCATTCGAAAATGTGTATAATATGTTTTGCATTATTATTATATGAAACGAGTCGTGAAAGGACAAAATGGAAAAGAAGGTTATTTTGAACGAGCGGGTTGCCACTACACTCGCTACGGCTGATTTTTATTACGATCTGCCTGAGGAGCTTATTGCTCAGTCGCCCAGCGATCAGCGTGACGGCTGTCGCCT
>JAZQDF010000247.1:0-4431 GCA_045546635.1 Eubacteriales bacterium | reverse complement strand
TAGATTGCTCACGCGTTACTCACCCGTCCGCCACTGTTCCGGGGCCGAAGCCCCTTCACCGTTCGACTTGAATGTGTTATGCACGCCGCCAGCGTTAATCCTGAGCCAGGATCAAACTCTCTAAAAAATGTTTATCTAAATTCCCATAGGGAACCTAAATCCTTTTTCAGAGCTATTTATCTTAGCTTCTTCTTACTTTTGAGTTTTTCTCAATGTGTTTGACAAGAACTTACACCGTTTCGGAGTCTCCTCCGAAACACAATGTTTTCTTAATTTCTCGTTGTTCAATTTTCAATGATCAAGTGCTCGCTTGTCGCAAGCTTTCTTATTATACTACAAGCGTTCAAAAAAGTCAAGCAATTTTTTGATTTTTTTTGACTTTTTTTGTTTTTTTCTCTTTTTCACATCAAAATATTGAATTTTAACGTCAGTTTTGTGTATTTTGCACATAACAGTTTCACTTTATCCGTCGTGAAGATCATATTTCAAGGAAAATTGATAC
Organism: Eubacteriales bacterium; assembly: GCA_045546635.1. GTDB lineage: Bacteria > Bacillota > Clostridia > Oscillospirales > CAG-272 > UBA1740. Next base: position 3,929 of record JAZQDF010000247.1, on the reverse strand, counting down.
AGTGTTAACAATTAATTCTTGACAATACCTCGGGATGGTGATATAATTCTTTTCAACAAAAAACGGAGGTTATATATAATATATGAAGAAAAGACAATTCAAAACCGAGTCGCAAAAGCTGCTCGGAATGATGATCAATTCTATCTACACCCACAAGGAGATATTCCTGAGAGAGCTGATCTCCAACGCCAGTGACGCCCTGGACAAGCTGTATTACCGCTCGCTTACCGATTCGGGCGTAGATATGAAGCGTGGGGACTTTGAGATAAATATCATTATTAGTAAGGAAGAAAGGCTGCTAACCATCTCCGACAACGGATGTGGTATGAGCGAGGAGGATCTGGAGAAAAATCTCGGCACCATCGCAAAAAGCGGGTCCTTTGATTTCAAGCGTGACAACGAGCAAGGCGATGACATTGACGTTATCGGTCAGTTCGGAGTCGGCTTCTACTCCGCATTTATGGTAGCGGACATAATCACGGTTAGATCAAAAGCTTATGGAGAGGAGATCGGCCACGAATGGATCTCCGAGGGCGTTGAGGGCTATCGCATCGGCGAATGTCAAAAGGATGGCTTCGGCACCGAGATCATTCTTAATATAAAGCCCGACTCGGAGGAGGAAAAGTACTCCGAATTCCTTGACGAGTACAGAATTCGCTCGCTTATAAAGAAATATTCCGACTACATCCGCTATCCCATCAAAATGGCTACGACGAAAATGCGGCAGGTTGATGGAGGCGAGGAATACGAGAGCTATACTGAAATCGAGACTCTGAACAGTATGATACCCCTGTGGAAGAAAAGCCGCACCGAGGTAAGCGACGAGGAATACAATCGCTTCTACTGCGAAAAATTCCTTGACCATCAGCCGCCGCTGAGGATAATTACCCAGAGGTCAGAGGGTACGGCGACATATAACGCCCTGCTCTTCATACCCTCGCACACTCCCTACAACTATTACTCACAGGACTTCGAGCGTGGACTTGAGCTTTACTCCTCCGGCGTTATGATAATGGAGTGCTGTCGCGATCTTCTGCCCGACTACTTCAGCTTCGTCCGCGGAATCGTGGATTCTGCCGACCTGTCTCTTAATATCTCACGCGAGATGCTTCAGCACGACAGACAGCTTAAGCTTATAGCGAGGGCCATTGAGAAAAAGATCAAAAACGAGCTTACGTTGCTTATGAATACCGACCGCGAGGCATACGAAAGGTTCTTTGACCAGTTTGGAATCCAGCTGAAATACGGTGTGTATTCGGACTACGGAATGCACAAGGAGATGCTGCAGGATCTGCTTATCTTCCGCTCGTCGGACGAGAGAAAATACCTCTCGCTGAAGGAGTACGTTGAGGCTATGGACGATGGGCAGGAGGCGATCTACTATGCATCGGGCGAAAGCATTGACAAGATAGAAATGCTGCCGAAGGTGGAGTCGGTGAAGAGCCGAGGCTATAAGATACTTTATCTCACAGACGACGTTGACGAATTTGCCCTCCGCGTGCTTGAGAGCTACGATGGTAAGGAGTTCAGAAACGTAACGTCCGAGGACGGTGCTATCGTCAGTGAGGACGAGCGTGCAAGGCTTGATAAAAGAAATGGCGAATCGGCGGAAATGCTTAACTTTATAAAGGATTCGGCAGGCTCGGTAAGCTCGGTAAGATTCAGCTCCTCCATTGGCAGGCGTGCCGTTTGCCTTACCACCGAGGGCGAGATCTCGACGGAGATGGAAAGGATACTCTCCCGTATGCCGGGTGCCGCGGATGGCGTTCCGAGGGCAAGCATCGTAATGGAGATCAACATCGATCATCCAATTGCAGAAAGGCTCGTTGCCCTCTACGAAAGTGACAGAGAAAGGCTGGCGAAGTATTCAAGGCTGCTTCTTGCTATGGGAAAAATGGTTAGCGGTATGAGCATTGATGATCCGTCGTCACTGTGCGAGACGATCGAGGAGCTTATGATCTAACAGCAAAAGCATTCTATATGTAATGTATAGTTGACATTTTAGACAAATTCAGGCAGAATTCCCCGTCTATGGCATCGGGATTTTCTGTCTGTTTTTGTTGTAAAATGCCGTTAATAATATATTATAAAAAAATTAACTTTTTTTCTTTTTCCTATTGCAAATTATAAAATTATATGATATAATACTTATAAATAATAATAATTACTACGAGAGGAATTACTATGCCTGATATCTCTACTTTAATTCCGGACCTTTCGCAGATCGGTCAGGTCGGCGGCTCTATCGGTTCATTTGACATCAATGCTATAATAGGCAAAATCGGCGGTTTCTTCAACGGCCTTCTTGACAAGGCGGTTGCTCTTGTTCCTGCACAGATTATGGATCTCTATAACCAGCACAAGGTTCTCGTCCTGCTGGCACTTGTATGCCTGCTCGTTCTCGTTGCATTCGAGGGCTACAGATTCTTCAAGATGCTCACCTTTGCAGGCAGTGCCTTTGTATTCGGACTCGTAGGCTTCTGGTATGTGGCTCCCTATCTCCAGCCCAGCCTTGATCCTATCATCCCCGACGTTCTTGACTATCACGTAACGGTTGCCGTTATTTGTTCTCTTATCGCAGTTCTTCTCTGTGCCTTCGCATTCAACTTTATGATCTTTATCCTCGGTGCAGCAGACGGATTCTTCTTCGGTACCACCGTTGCATACGCGATACTTATGAACCACTTCGGTAGCCTTGCATTCCTCAACAACGATACAACCAAGTACATACTCGGCGGTATCATCGCTCTCTTTGGTGCTATGATCTTCTCGCTGATATACAAGGTTATTGCTATGGGACTTACCGCCTTTGGAGGCTCTATCGGAGCACTTCTCATTCTCCAGAGCATCCTTATCCCCGGTGCTGATGACACCATTAAGGTAAGCTGTGTAATTCTCGGTGCTGTTCTTGCTATCCTCGCACTTATCTATCAGCACAAGGCACAGGAGCAGTACATCTACCGTCTTTGATTTGTAAAAACTAAAGAGTGAGTCGTAGGACTCACTCTTTTTTATTTTTCCTGACTTTGCGTATAATAACTTCAGGAAGCGGAAAACCTCCACGCCCTTTGGTCACAATACCATCCTGCGGGATGTCAAAGCAGCCGCATATAAATTCGTGTGGCGAGCTGTCCCCTGCCACAACTCAGCTCATATATCTTCGCAGCTTATCTATCGCCCCCTTTTCAAGTCGCGATACCTGTGCCTGAGATATACCGATCTCGGCGGCGATCTCCATCTGCGTACGGCCCTTATAAAACCGCCGTTCTATTATCCCCATCTCCCTATCCGAAAGTCGCTTCATCGCCTCTCTCAGCGAGATGCTCTCCACCCAGCTTTCGTCCGACTCGTTCTCGTCGGCGAGCTTATCGATAACGTACATACTGTCCTCGCCCTCGCCCCAGACCGAGTCAAAGAGTGAGATCGGCTCTACGATAGCCTCAAGAGCCTCGCTTACCGCCCTCTCGGTCACGCCCAGCCTGCCTGCAATTTCGCCGACCGTAGCCTCTCTTTGCTCACGCCGCGAGATCTCCTCCTTCGCCCCGAGGGCACGGTAGGCAAGGTCACGCATTCCGCGGGACACCCGTACGGCGTTGTTGTCACGCTGATAGCGTCTGATCTCACCGATTATCATCGGAACGGCATAGGTTGAAAACCGCACGTCCATATCAAGATTAAAGTTGTCGATCGCCTTGATGAGTCCTATGCAGCCCACCTGAAAAAGATCGTCCACGCTCTCACGCTTTGGATTAAATCTGCCTATAACGCTTAGCACCAGGCGAAGATTTCCCATTACAAGCTGGCATCTGGCATCGCGGTCGCCCTTTGCTGCCATCTTTAGTAGCTCACGCTTCTCCGCCTCGCTGAGAGTCTTTAACCCCGAAGTATCAACACCGCATATTTCTACCTTGTTTATTCGCATACTCACC
>JAZQDF010000246.1:0-11161 GCA_045546635.1 Eubacteriales bacterium | reverse complement strand
AATCGTTGCTACTCTCAACGATGCTACTCAGCCTCAGGTTACCATTGAGGACGGCGAGGTAATCGGCAGCGATAAGCTTATCTCCAAGAGAGAGCTTAAGGAGGGCTACAATATGGCAGCCTTCGGCTCTGACAACAACGGTGACGGCATCGTTCTTGAATGGTACCTTCAGTCCGCAGAGCTTTCCAAGTATCTTGTAGGCAAGACCGCAGCAGAGGTTGCAGCTCTTGAAACTACTCTCGTAAACGGTCACTACATCTCTACCGACGACGCTCTTCTTACCGCAGGCTGCACTATGCAGATCACCGGTATTCAGGACGTTGTCCTTGAGGCAGCGGCAAACGCTAACTAATATTAAATAATATTATAAATAACCAAAAAGGGAGGTCATCCTCCCTTTTTTGGACGGTAAAGGCATGAAAGATAATAAAAATTCCGAAAAAAAACAAAGCGTCAATTCAACCGACCGCAAGGATAGCAGTACAGGCTTTAGCCTTATCTCTTTTCTCAAGGACAGAGATAATATCGTACTGATTATTTCAAGCATCGTGATTATCCTCGGGGTAATTGCTCTTGTGATCATTTTTACAGGCAGAAACGGACAGAGCGGTAATAATCCTACTCCCGACGGCGACTCGGGCAATGCTTCCGGAGGTGAAGAGGACGATCCCTTGAAGAACGAGATAGATCTAAGTAAGGTTCAGTATAAAAACTATTCCTTCGCTTATTTTGACACCGTATCAACTATAATCGGCTTTGAAAAGACCCAGGATGAGTTTGCCGAGGTAAGCAACGAGGCGATGAATCTGCTTGCCGAATACCATAGACTTTTTGATATATATAACGAATACGAGGGTATTAACAACGTCTGCACCATAAACAAGCTTGAAAATGGCAAGCATCCCGTAGTTAAGGTTGATCGGAAGATCATTGATATGCTTCTCTATGCCAAGGAGATGTACACTCTCACCGACGGAAAAATGAACGTGGCGATGGGCAGCGTGCTGTCGATCTGGCACGATTACCGTGAGGCGGGCAGCCTTCAGCCTTTTAATGCCCAGCTTCCTCCTATGGAGCTGCTTACCGAGGCGGCAAAGCATACTAACATCGACGATATTATCATTGACGAGGAGAATTCCACCGTCTGGCTTGCCGACCCCGAGATGAAGCTTGACGTCGGTGCCTTCGCAAAGGGATATGCTGTTGAAATGGTTGCCCGAATGCTTGAGGAAAAGCGTGAATACAACTACGTTGTAAACGTTGGCGGTAACATCCGCACCACAGGACAAAGAGCAGACGGTAACAAGTGGAAAACGGGTATTGAAAATCCCGCCGGCGATCCCGCCGTTCCTTATATTGAGTATATCGGCCTTAAGGGTGAGGCGATCGTCAGCAGCGGTTCCTATCAGAGATACTATATAGTTGACGGAAAGGCCTATCATCACATCATTGATTCCGAAACTCTTATGCCCGCAAGGGGCTTGCTTATGGTGTCCGTGATCTGCGAGGATTCGGCTATGGGCGACGGACTCTCCACCGCACTCTTCTGTATGACGCTGGAGGAGGGAATGGCTCTCGTCAATTCTCTTGACGGTGTTGAGGCAATGTGGGTGACCGAGGATGAGGTGAAGCATTACTCCAACGGCTTTGACGTATATATCACATCTAAATGAGCTATAAAACGCTTGTAAGAAATTACAGGCGTTTTTTTTATTTTCTTTATTGAAAATTAATTTGTTTTATGTTATAATTTCTTGGATATAATATAAAAGAGGTATGTTATGATAACTAAAGATATTAAATACGTTGGTGTAAACGACCACGAAATTGATCTTTTTGAGGGACAGTACGAGGTACCCTGCGGTATGGCGTATAACTCCTATGCTATAATCGACGATAGGATTGCGGTTATGGACAGCGTGGACATCCGCTTTGCAGACGAGTGGGTGGAGAGGATAAAGGCCACCCTCGGTGACAGAACGCCCGATTATCTCGTGGTACAGCATATGGAGCCCGATCACTCCTCCAGTATTCTCTTCTTCCTTAATGCTTTTCCCAAGGCTACGGTTGTCTCATCGGCAAAGGCGTTTAATATGATGCGTGGCTTCTTCGGTACCGATTTTGAGGACAGAAGGATAGTGGTTGGCGAAGGGGACAGGCTCTCTCTCGGCAGACACGAGCTCAGCTTTATCACCGCACCTATGGTCCATTGGCCCGAGGTTATCGTAAGCTATGATTCGCTGGATAGGGTGCTGTTCTCGGCAGACGCCTTCGGCAAGTTCGGTGCACTTGATTATGATGACGAGTGGGAGTGCGAGGCAAGACGCTATTACTTTGGAATCGTTGGTAAATACGGCCCTCAGGTACAGGCCCTGCTTAAGAAGGTGGCGGCACTTGATATTCAGATCATCTGTCCTCTGCACGGTCCCGTCCTTTCCGAGAATATCGGTCACTACGTCGGCCTCTACGACACCTGGTCGGCCTACCGTCCCGAGAGTGCGGGCGTATGTATCGCATATACCTCGGTTTACGGCAATACTAAGGCTGCGGCAGAGCTGCTTGCCTGCGAGCTTGAGGCGAGGGGCGTTAAGGTTGCCATCTCCGACCTTGCGAGATGCGATATGCACGAGGCGGTGGAGGATGCATTCAGATATGACAGACTCGTTCTTGCGACCACTACCTATAACGGAGATGTTTTTCCCTTTATGAAGGAGTTTATCAACCACCTTACCGAGCGTAATTATCAGAACAGACGGGTGGCGTTTATTGAGAACGGCTCCTGGGCAGCTATGGCAACGAAGGTTATGAGGGCTATGCTTGAGAAGAGCAAAAATCTCACCTACGCCGACAATACCGTCAAAATTACTTCCGCACTTAATGAGGAGAGCAGGGCTCAGATCAAGGCACTTGCAGAGGAATTTTCGAAATAATCGCCGAAATGTGATTAAATCACAGAAAAGCGTTAATCCTTTTGGTATAATTAAATCACAAAACAAAATTGATTAAACGAAAGGAAAAAATATTATGGCAAAATACGTATGCGACGTATGTGGATGGGAATATGACGAGGAGGTCGGTGCTCCCGAGCTGGGAATTGCACCCGGTACCAAATTTGAGGATCTTCCCGAGGATTTTGAGTGCCCTCTTTGCGGAGTGGGTACCGATATGTTCAGTATACAGTAATCGCAATAGCGGCTATCAGAGTGGCGTCAATTACCGATGCCACTTTTTTTGCATAAAATCGCCCCACGCCGTCAATAATCTATAAAAAAAGAAGAGGAAAAGCGTGGAAGAAAATATACTTTTTACCGATTACGGACGGAATATTGAGATGGTCAGTCGGCGGCTGCGGGTGAAGGAAAGCTTTGACGTCATAGAGCGGCATCTTACCGTAGCCGAGAGGGATATGTGCTTTTACTATATTGACGGCTTTGTGAAGGACGGCGAGATGCTTCGGATTATGCAGTATCTCCTTTCGCAGAAGCAGATCGGCTCGGCAGAGGAGCTGGAGAGGAGGCTTCCGTACGTCGAGGTAGAGCTGACGCAGGAGGTGGAGAAGCTTATCCGAGGCGTTCTTTCGGGACAGACGGCGGTCTTCGCCGAGAGCTTCGGCAACGTGGCCATACTTCTTGATCTGAGAACCTATCCCGCCAGGCCTACGCAGGAGCCCGAAAGTGATAAGGTCATGCAGGGTGCAAGGGACGGGTTTGTTGAGACGCTGGTGGTAAATACCGCATTGATCAGGCGAAGAATAAGGGACGAGCGGCTGACGATGGAGCATTTTTCTCTCGGCGGCTCATCCTCCACCGACGTGGTGGTCTGCTATATGGAGGGGATTGCCGACAGCGAAACGGTAGAGGAGGTCAGAGAGAAAATATCCTCCGTTCGCCCACGCTCGCTGACGCTGGGGTATCAGAGCCTTGCAGAGACGCTGATACGGTCGGGCTGGTACAACCCATTCCCGAAGATCCGTACCACCGAGCGTCCCGACACCGCCTCGGCACAGCTGCTGGAGGGCTCGGTAATAGTCCTTTGCGACACCTCTCCCCAGGCTATGATACTTCCCACGTCCATTTTCGACTATCTTGAGGAGACCGACGATTATTGCTTTCCTCCCCTTACGGGCAGTTATCTCAGGCTCGTTCGCACGGCTATCCTTCTTTTGTCGGTTATCATAACGCCGCTGTGGTATCTTTCGCTTGAATATAACGCAATTCTCCCTGACGCTATGTCATTTCTTGTACCCGACGAGCCGGGGGCGTTGCCTATAATACTGCAGCTTTTTCTCGTGGAGCTCGCCATCGACGGTCTGAAGATCGCCTCGATGAACACGCCCGATATACTGTCAAGCTCGCTGTCGGTGGTAGGTGCATTGATACTCGGTGACTTTGCCGTCGGTGTGGGCTGGCTGTGTGAGGACGTTATACTCTATATGGCATTCGTTGCCATAGCAAATTTTGCCCAGCAGAACTACGAGCTCGGCTATGCCTTCAAATTTATGCGGATGATGATACTCGCTCTGGTATATTTCCTCGGAATATGGGGCTTTGTTGCGGGTATACTGCTGTTTTTGTTCTTCGTGTCAACAAACCGTACCCTGTCGAAAAAGCATCACTATCTCTATCCGCTTATACCGTTTAACGGAAGAAGGCTGACGCATCTGCTCCTTCGCAGAAGGAAGCGTGATTTTGATGAAAATGTAAATAAAAATTAACAAAAAGCAGGCTAAACGCCTGCTTTTTCAATAAATAGGTTATTTTTGCGAATGCTTCTCCCGAAGTATTTCAACGTTTCTCTCCACCTCACGCTTGTGAAGGGGATACCAGAACCACAGCACCAGCGACAGCAGAATAAAGCCAATGGCGGGGATCACGGTGGAAATGTTGAAGATTCCCTCCTTGACGCCGTCGGGAAGGGGAACGCCTGGCAGCTTTTCGTAGCCGATAAGTGTAAGAAACAGTCCCGTAAGTCCTGCGGCCGCTGCCTGACCGATCTTTCTTGCGAAGGAGTAGAGTGCGTATATTGAGCCGTCCTCTCTTACACCGTTTCTGATCTCCGAGTAGTCAATAACGTCGGTTATCAAAGCCCAGCTTACCATTGCAAACACACCAAGTCCCAGCCAGGAGAACAGGTTTACTCCAACGTACACCCATACGCTGGCAGGCCTGATGAAGAACAGCAGGATGCATATCAGGGCGGCTACAAGGTTTGAGGCTACGCTGATCTCCGCCTTGCCGAATTTTACCGACAGCGGCCTTGCCAGGGCCGCGGCAATAACCATTCCGCCCATCATTGCCAGAGTGGACGCCGACTGTGCCGCCGTATTGGCGTAATAATCGGGATAGACGTAATTTGCCATCTGCTGCAGGGTGAATTGTGACAGCAGCATCAGTATTGACGCCACGATTATCGAAATCAAGGCTCTGTTTTTCAAGGCACCGAGGATAAGCCCCTTTACCGCCCCGCCGCCCTGCCGCTCTACCGGCTCGGGTATCACACGCTCGGTGGTCAGGACGTAGCAGAGAAGGTAGGATATTATGGCGAGAATTGAGAATACACCTGCAATAAGGGTAAAGCGTGGGCCGTTCATCTCTGCGATCTCCACGCCGTCGATAATTCTGGTGTCGTATGCCACCAGCGGCACGCCGGCTCCCACGATAACGCCCGCCAGCGTGCTTCCCATCGTACGGTAGGTGGACAGCGACTGTCTCTCGGCGGGCTCGCGGGAGATGGTGGATGCCATCGAGCCGTAGGGAATGTTGATGGAGGTGTAGAATATGGAGCCCCAGAGAATATAGGTCACGACCAGCCAGAAGATGCGGAAGGTCATTGACGCCGTTGCGAATGCTGACTGATATATAAGGAAGGAGGATATTGCTACGGGGGCAGACATACGGAGAATCCAGGGCTTGAATTTTCCCGCGGCACGCGGTCTTGCCCTGTCGCAGATACGTCCCATCGTCACGTCGGTAAAGGCATCGACGAATCTTGCCAGCATCATAACGATGCCTACAACACCTGCGGATATATGCATAACGTCGGTATAGAATTTAAGCAGGAAGCTGGAGGAGAGAATGAAGGTAAAGTCGTTACCGAAGTCGCCGAAAAGATAGCCTAATTTATCCTTTATCCCAAAGGGAGAGGCCTGTTTTCTGATAATCATATAAAATACCTTTCTTAGCCGACCGCCGCCGACGGTTTTATTCATCTGCCGTGGCGGAATTTTCCTTGATTTTTGGTTGACTAAACTATGGTTAGTATGGCTTTTTTATAAGAAAATATGAAAAAAATAAAAAAAGAATAAAAAAACTATTGCATTTTTATTTCTTTTATGGTAAAATACCTCTGTGAATCATACTCGCTATGCGAGAAATAATATGAAAGGAAGCAAATATAATGTTAATTATCGAGTACGTACTTCTTGCACTGCTTCTCGTTTCGGCTGCATTTATCGTTGTTGCAGTTGTTCTTCAGAAAACTAACGAGGACGGCCTTTCCAGTACGATTTCCGGCGGCTCGGAGACCTTCTACGGCAAGGATAAATCCTCTAATACCGATAGAGCACTTTACAAGTGGACTCTTGTTGCGGCTATTGTTTTTGCAGTTGCGGTTCTGGCTGTATTCATTATTCAGCCTGATTATGCTGCAAGCTACTCTCTTGAGGATTGGCAGCACAGCAATATTAACAACTATTCCGATCTGTTCAAATAAGACATAGGGTGCCGTAAATCGGCACCTTTTGTTTTTATACCGTTTTTTATTTTCTTACGCTACATACAATAAGTAAAAAACAGGCGTAATATATTATGAAGAAAAAGGATTTTACTAAATTTACTAAAAGAAATACACACAAAAGACGCACCAAGGAGCAGGCCCGTCGCGAGCTGATGAAGGCGGTACGCGAGAGCGGTGTTGGCTACGAGGGTGTTAAGATACGTGACGTGGAGCTTACGGGCGGCTGCTTCTCCGAGCGGGGCGGCAGACGGCACAGTATTACCGACAGGGGTGTTTTTCGCGGCTCAAGGTCGGGCTACGGCTTCGTCGTGCTTGACTCCTACGAGAGGGATATCTTTATTCCTAAGGGAAATACCTGCGGTGCTATCGACGGCGACCTCGTTGAGATCGTCTATCACAAATTCACCTCTTTGGACGGTGAGGAGAAGACCGAGGGCAGAGTCGTTAAAATAGTCAAGGTGGGCAGGCGTACGGTTATCGGCAGCCTGTGTGACGAGCTTCGCCGCCACGGCAAACGCTATCTTCGTGCCTTCTATATCCAGCCCGATGATGCGAAGCTGTCGGTCACCTTCCCCGTAAGAGATCTTGGCGGTGCCAGGCTCGGCGATAAGGTAGAGGCACTTATTATTCGTGACGGCAGCGGTGAGCCCGCCTGCGATATAGTCCGTATTTTCGGCGGTGCGGAGGATAAGGAGGCAAATTACGCCGCCATCCTTGCCGAGTGCGGCATACCTCTTGAATTCACCGAGGAGGAGCTCTCACAGGCGGCAGAGGTGGCGGCAGAGCCCATATCTCTTCTTGACAGGGAGGATCTTACCGACGAGCTTATCCTCACTATAGACGGCGAGGGGGCGAAGGATCTTGACGATGCTATTTCTCTCCGTAGACTTCCCGGCGGGGGCTACCGTCTCGGCGTTCATATTGCCGACGTTTCGCACTACGTTACCGAGCGTACGCCTCTTGACCGATGCGTTATGCAGAGGGGAACCAGCGTTTATTTTACCGACAAGGTGGTGCCGATGCTTCCGCCCGCCCTGTCAAACGGTGCCTGCTCGCTTAACGCAGGAGAGGACAAGTACGCCATCACCGCCAGGATCAGCCTTGATTCCGAGGGTAATATAACCGACCTCAAGCTTTCGCCCAGCGTTATTCGCAGCCGCGTTCGTGGAGTTTACTCGGAGGTGAATATGCTTCTTTCGGGCAACGCTACGCCCGAGATCAGAAAAAAATACAAGCAGGTCACGCCGATGCTCATAAGGATGAGCGAGCTTTACGAGCTTCTCCTTAAGAGGAGTCAGAGCCGCGGTGCTATTGATTTTGAGGCAGACGAGGCGGTGATAATCCTGGACTCCGAGGGCAGGCCTGTGGATATTGAGAAGCGTGAGCGTGGCCTCTCCGAGCGGATGATAGAGCAGTTTATGATAACTGCGAACGAGGCGGTTGCCTCTTACCTCTGGCAGAGGGGAGTTCCTTGTGTTTTCCGTATTCACGAGACGCCACCGCCCGATCACTTCTCGGATTTTCTCTCCTATCTTGAGAGCCTTGGCTTTGACGTTCGTCCCTTCCGCCGCGGAGATCCGTCTCAAGGAGATACATCTCCCAAAGATCTGAAGAATATTCTTGATGTTGCCGAGGATAGAGGGCTTCTTGCACCCGTATCCTACACTATGCTTCGTGCTATGGCGAAGGCAAGGTATTCTGACGAGCGACTGGGTCACTTCGGCCTGGGGCTTGAGGATTACTGTCATTTCACCTCGCCTATTCGTCGACTTTCCGACCTTGCCACCCACAGAATTATCAGGCGGGTGATCTTCGAGGGCAAGCGTGCCGAGCTTTATACCTCCTATGCAAAGCGGGCGGCTGCCGCCGCAACCGAGGGCGAGCTTCGTGCCATCTCTGCCGAGCGAGGCATTGAGGATCTGTATAAGGTGCTGTTTATGCGTGAGCGTGTGGGCGAAACCTTTACCGCCACCGTCACCTCCATCACCTCCTTCGGTATGTTCTGCACTCTTGACAACACCTGCGAGGGACTCGTTCCCATAAGCGAGCTTGACGGTGTATACACCTTTGACGAGAGGAACCTTACCTTAAGATCGCGGCATAAGACATATCGGATAGCCGAGAGAGTTTTGGTTCGCCTTGAGGAGGCAAACGTTATCCGCGGCAAGCTGCGTTTTTCTGTAATAAAACAGTAATTTGACAACAATTATTTACAATATATAAAGAAAGGAAGGAAAAATGAAGAAAAATCTTACTATTCTTACAGCAAGCTATACGGTTTTTATATTCTTTCTTTTTCTTTCGGGAGCGTTTTCGGGATTTCTCTCGGACGTGATTTATTATCTGGCGTTTATTATTCCCATAACCCTGGCACTTCTTCTTACGCGTAAGGAGGTGGGGGATATGCGGGAATATCTCACCATTGACAGAGAGGGCATCTCTCTCTCCTGGCCGGTTATTTTCCCCACCATATCGGTTACGATGCTGATATCCTTCCTTACCTCCCTCCTTATTTCTGCAGTAACGGGTAAGACAAATTACGTTGAACTTGGCGATTCCTATATCCTCGCCCTGATAAATCACGCCCTGCTGCCCGCCCTGCTTGAGGAGGCTTTGTTCAGGTATCTTCCGCTGAAGCTGATCGCCCCCTACTCAAAACGCGGTGCAATATTCATATCTGCCGCCTTCTTTGCCCTGGTGCATCATAATCTGTTCACCATACCCTACGCCTTTTTCTGCGGCGTGGTGTTTATGGCACTTGCCCTGGCAACCGAGAGTATTATTCCTACGATCGTCCTTCACTTTATCAACAACGCCCTGTCGGTAAGCCTGGGCTTTATCTTCTATGACGGTGCGGCGTTAATGGTCTATATCTGGATTGGACTTATGACGCTCCTTTCGGCAATATACATCTACCGCAAGCGTGATAATTATTGGATAGCAATGCTTATGATAAACGATAAGGGTGAGGGAATGATGATCACCACCGAGATGGTGCTGTTTGCATTAGTTACCCTTGGAATTGCAGTGATGAATCTACTTTTATCATAAAAGGAATAAATATGGAAATAAATAATCTTACCGATGATGAAAAATTTATGAGAGAGGCAATGCGGCTTGCTCGTATTGCAGCCGAGCGTGACGAGGTACCCGTCGGTGCGGTAGCCGTCCGTAACGGTGAGATAATCGCCGCGGCGTACAACACCCGTGAGGAATCAAAATGTGCCACCCATCACGCCGAAATTCTCGCTATTGAGGCGGCCTGCCGTGCTCTTGGCGGTTGGCGTTTGCCGGGTGTGACGCTTTACGTCACGATGGAGCCCTGCGTTATGTGTGCGGGTGCTATCGTCAATGCCAGAATAGAGCGTGTGGTATACGGTGCTAGGGACCATCGCTTCGGTGCCTTCGGCTCTGCCATCGACGTAAACTCTGCGGGGCTTAATCACCGTCCCGAGATTGTGGGCGGTCTGCTGGGCGAGGAATGTGCCGCGATCCTCTCGGATTATTTCAGAGCAAAGCGATTAAAAAAGGACGGCTGATATTAAACAAAAGAGTACATATTGTTATACAACTGCTCAACAATATGTGATTTGCTTGACAAAATAGGTAAATTGTGCTATTATTTTAATGTTTGGAACTTTGTTCCGGATAATTTTTTCTGTAGGATAGGTAGAGCTGACGTAGCACTTCCCGACATCCCCCGATCCTGGCGGGCTGCTATGCTGATAAACGCCTGTTTTTTCGGAAAGCTAATGAAAGGTATTTTGATTTATGAAAGTCAAGGCATTAAGAGAAAAAAGAGAATTTCAGAATATCCGCGATATGGTCGAGGATATTGGTACGCGTTTTGAGGGCAAGGTAGCATACCGTTACCGCGTGAAGCCTCACGACAAGGAGGCCGTTACCGTCACCTACGACGAGATGCGTGACCACGTTCGTGCCCTCGGCACCGAGCTTGTGGCAAGAGGCCTCGCGGGTAAGAAGATCTGCGTTATCGGTAAGCACACATATCAGCTTATCCAGACCTACTACGCTACTATGGCGGTGGGCTCGGTCTGGGTTCCCCTTGATCGCGACTGGGCGAAGGAGGATCTGCTCGAGACCGTAAAAAGCGGTGAGTGTGATTACCTTATGTGCGATCTCGACATCAGAGAGAAGGGCGAGTTCATTACCTCCGAGCTTGGTATGCCCGCACCCATCTTCCTTAACGGTGACGGTGAGGACAGCCTTATCGCCTGGCGTGAGGACGGTGCGAAGAAATTCGCCGACAACCCCTCCCTCTACTTCGATGCACCCATCGATCCCGACGCACTTGCAGAGCTTGTGTTCACCTCTGGTACTACGGGACAGGGTAAGGGCGTTATGCTCTCCCAGCGTAACTTTATGTCCGACCTCTCGGACGTTATCCCCTTCATCGACTTCTCGG
>JAZQDF010000245.1:0-3895 GCA_045546635.1 Eubacteriales bacterium | reverse complement strand
TTATAATAAAACCAAGTGGGGCTGTGCCCCGCCTTTCATTTAATATGCATCAGAAGCTTGGATATACCTCCAAGGGAGCCGCAGTCTCGTTTTCACCTGCGAAAAGGAATTGAATATTGCAGTTCAAATGAATATCAGCCTTTGAGCCGAATATCAGGGCTCGTAGCTTTTTATAAGCTCAAGAGCGGTGCGAAGACCGTCGATGGCGGCACTTGTAATTCCGCCGGCATATCCGGCACCCTCGCCCGCAGGGTAAATGTTATGATATCCCGTGGCAAGTCTCGTGTCCCTGTCACGAATAATTCTCAGCGGAGCACTCGTTCTGGTCTCCGCACCGGTAAGAACGGCGTCGGGAGCAGCAAAGCCCTTGATCTTCTTGTCAAAATCAAGAAGAGCCGATTTTATGCCGTCGCATACATAGGAAGGTAAATACTCTTCAGGACGGGCAATTTTTACATTATTCCCGGACATATAGCTGGGCAGAATACGTTCAGGCTCTGTTTTACAAGCACCGCTCATAAAATCGCCAAGGGTAATTATGGGTGCAGAATATCCTCCGCCACCCGACAGATATGCCCCACGCTCGATCCTTCTTTGAAATTCAATCGCCGCCATAGGCGTTGAGCCGTAGTCCTCGGGGAAAATACTGGTAACAACGGCAGAATTGGAATTGGTAAGCGAACGGTCGCTGTAGCTCATTCCGTTTACAACGACTCCCCCCTCCTCGCTTGCCGCGGGGACGACCACTCCGCCCGGGCACATACAGAAGGTATAGGTTCCTCTCTGCTTGGTATTATGAGAGAGCGTGTATTCGGCGTGGCCGAGTCTTGAGTTACAGACCGCCGAGCCGTACATCGCATAGTCGATATCTGATGCAAGATGCTCTATTCTCATACCTACCGAGAAGGACTTAGCTTCGACCGAAAAATCGCCTTTAATAATATTCTCATAGGTGTCTCTTGCACTGTGGCCGATTGCAAGAATCAATGCACCGCAATCAATTTGCCCGCCGCTTGTCATAACGGCAGAAGCCCGACCGCCGCTTATAATGGGATAAAGATACTTCGTATGATAAAGTATTCTGCCTCCGAGCTGGCAGATACGGTCGATAATACGCTCCACTACTACGGCCAGCACGTCCGTACCGATGTGAGGCTTCGCAAGATAACGGATCTCCTCGGGAGCACCGAATTGTATAAACTTATCTAATACGTAGCTTGAGAGCGGATCGTTTATTCTGGTCACAAGCTTTCCGTCCGAGAAGGTACCTGCACCGCCGGCACCAAACTGAATATTGGTTTCGGTATCAAGAATATGCTCGGTCTCAAGCCGTGACACCGCCTCCTTACGCTCGGTAACAGAGCCACCACGCTCTAAAATTATAGGACGGTATCCCTCCTCTGCCAGCATAAGAGCAGCAAACAGGCCCGCAGGGCCCGAGCCGACCACGACGGGAGGTGCGGTGAGCTTCTTATCTGCACCGCGGCAAACGTCAAGAGTGATTGGCTGTTGTATAGAAATTCCGAGCCTTTTCTGCTTATCGGCGTCAATCTTCGGGAAGGAGCCTGACACCGCTACCGAGTAAACGAAGAAGATATCCGGCTTACGCCTTGCGTCTACGCTACGGCGGAATATCCAATATTTTTGTGCGAAGGAAAGCAGTCCCGCACGCCTGAGTATCCCCCTTGCAACCGAACACGCCTCTGTCTCAGAGGCGTTAACAGAAAGCTTGACGTTGTTTATCAGTAGGAATTCTTTAGTAAAATCCATACCTGCTCCATTAACCGAATAGCGAGGAAATTGTAGGAAGCTCGCCTATCTCCATATATCTTACAACGAGCCAGAACAGTATTGCTAAAATCAGGCAGTTGAAGGCGAGTAAGACTTTGCCGCCACGTCCTGTGAATAATCTCTTTTTCATATCAACCTCGAATTATGAGTTGTTTTCGTGTAAATACTTATCGCTGACGAGCTCCTTGACCAGGAACTTACGAAGCGAATCCTCCGTGAAATCACGCTTAAGCTCGCTTTCCTTAGCAACCGAGATAACTCCCGTCTCCTCAGAAACAACGATGATGATAGCATCACTTACCTCGCTGAGACCGACAGCCGCACGGTGACGTGTTCCAAGCTCGCTGGTAAGCTGAGTATGCTTGGGCAGAGGTAGGATGCAGGAGGCAGCCTTGATCCTGTTGCCCTCAATGACGACCGCACCGTCGTGAAGGGGTGCTTTATTATAAAACAGATTACGAATCAGATAATCACTTACGTCGGCATTAATGGCTATGCCCGAATTACTGATATCGTCAATATTAGTGGTACGGCCAATAACGATAAGAGCACCGGTTTTTTCAGCAGCCATCACGTGCACCGACTTGCATATATTGTCGATAGCCTTGTATTGCAGCTGCTTCTTATGTGCAGTATCACCGAGGGTACGGATTCCTTTAAGCGAGCCCGAACCGATGGTCTCGAGAATATCACGTATCTCAGGCTGGAAGATGATGACTATTGCAAGTGCTCCGATCTGGAATACGCCGGATAAAATATACCTGACGCCCGTAAAATCAAAAACGACCGCAAGGGCGTAAAGAATTATACAAATAAAAATGCCGACCAGCAGCGTTCCGGCCTTACGGCTGCGAAAGAAGCTGAATACGAAATAGAACAGAACGGCAAGAATAAGGATATCCACCGCATCCGTCCAATTAAAGTTATTAAAAATGCTTTTGATGTTATCGACGAACGAGGAAAAGCTCTCGTTTATCACGATGGAAAGTAAGCCGTACATCTCAAAGCCTCCAATCTAAAATAATAATTCATTTTATTATAACACACGCAAATAAAAAAATCAATAGATTTTGGAATGATAATTTCAGCTTTTTTCGCATTTTTCATCGAATTTCAGGATAAAAACGCCCTTTTTTATCGCCACGCTATTGACAAAACGTAGGGTGAATGATATAATATGTATCAAATGATACACTTTTGAGGTTGATATGGCTATTATCGAAATTCTGATGCAAAGCTTTCTCTTTTCGGGCATCGATGAGTCCACGCTCACAGAAATAATCAAAGACTCGCCGCCCGATGTTGCCGCCTTTAAGCGTGGAGAGGAGATATATTCTTCGAGAAATAACGAAAGGACGGTAGGCTTTATTCTGTCCGGAAGATGTGAGATTCGCCTGGATAGGTCGGCAGGACGTACGGTGCTTAATATTCTCGGGCCCGGGGACTCCTTCGGCATACTCTCTGTTTATTCTGCCGAGGATTTTCCTACAAAAATCTATGCTACAAAGAATAGCGAAATCGCCTTCTTCACAGGCGAGCAGATAGTCTCATTTGTAAACAATTATTCGCATATTTCTCAAAATCTCATCAGATTTCTTGCAGGAAGGATATCCTTTCTCAATAAAAAAATAGCTACCTTCTCTCCTTCCCGCGTCTCAGACAGGCTTGCCGTTTTCCTTCTCTCCGAGCGAGAGCGTCAGGCGAGCGACGCTCTTACATTTAACTGTCAGAAAACCGCCGAGGAGATCGGTGCCGGGCGTGCCTCGGTTTACCGTGCTATTGAAACGCTTGAGGCTCAATCGCTGATAAAAGCCTCTGAAAAGAAAATATTAATTATTGACCGCGAAGGTCTTGAAAGGATAATCAAATGAAAAAAAACATCGCACTTATAACACTTATCTTTCTACTCACAGCTTTTTTTGCCTGCACACCTTCAGACGATACACAAATTAAGGTGGGCTTTCTTTCGGGTCCCACCGGTATCGGAATGTCAAAAATGATAAACGACTACGGCGGAGAGGCCGCAAGCGAGCAGTACGACTTCATCAAGTACACCGCCCCAAATAACGCTATGGTTGATCTTAAGGAAGTCGGATCGTAGCCA
>JAZQDF010000244.1:0-4897 GCA_045546635.1 Eubacteriales bacterium | reverse complement strand
CAACGCCATGGCTACGACCCGCCTTACCACCTGTATTGCCGCCCCTCCCTGTATTGCCCCCGTCACCTGTGCCGCCGTTACCGCCCTGGTCGGGATCGGTTGCGGGGGGAGGAGTGATGGGATTAGGCGAAGCGTTGGGATCAACCGCATAGATCTCAAGCCTTGAGAGCTTGGATTCCTTATACTTTCCTCCGCCAACGTCATATCCGCCCGACTGGATGAAGTAGAAGCCGGAGGGAAGGTTAGACGCACTGCCCGTACCGGTAATGATCTCCTCGCCGTATGCATTACAGAGCACGGGAAGGTAGGTTCCCGAAACCGCGGTCATAGAGACGTTAACCTCGGTATCAACGAAGAATACGATGTCGCAGTCGTTAGCAGTGCCGCCGACGGTGATACAGTCGGAGGCTACCTTCTTGACGTTGAATACGATATTGTCGTAGGTGCCGGAGGTGGATGTAATATACTTGTTGTTAATATCCTTTACGTAATCGAGCGGAACCGCCGCTGTAGGATAGCGGTCTGTGGGGATCACGGAGGCGTTAGTATCCGCAGGAGAGGTAATATTCTCCTTCTGAGTACCTGCGTATGCGATAACCGTAGCACGCATCTCGGAGATGCTCTCCTGGATGATATAATCACCCGAGGGAATATAGCTTAAGGATGCGTCGGTATCAAAGCTCGCGTACTTGTTGGCCGAGGATACCTTGGTAGCTCTGTCGGTTACGACGGTTGCATCGTTATCCTCAATACAGCTTGCGAAGGAGTCGTTGTAGCTCTTGACCGCACCCGACTTTACCTGCACGGGATTCTTACACTTGAGGAACATATTATACTCAGAGAAGATATATGCATTTGCTCTGGGATTCATACAGTAGGAGGTCTGTCCCTCGAAGATGTTGTTATACATATGGATATTCGCCTGACGGGCGAGGGGACCGCGTGACTCACAGTCCTTCCAGTAGTTGTGATGATAGGTCAGATGATACTGGAGCGAGGAGTCGGAGGAGCCGACCAGGTTGGTCTTATGATATCCGTTATAGTAGCAGTAGGAGTTGGTGAAATACTGACCACGCTTGAAGTCGCAGGCACCGTCGCCGCCGTCCTTATCAGACTCGGCAGGATTTGTGATCACGGGAGCGTAGAAGGTACAATGATGGATCCAGCAACGCTCAACGGGAGCGGTAAGGGTGCTGTCCTCCTGCTGTCCCTCCATACCTACGCAGTCCTCAGGAACGTTTCTGAAGGAGATGTTTCTTACCTCAAAGCTCTTGCCGATGCCGTTCTGATAATCTGCGGTCTGGCAGATGAAGTGAAGTCCCCAGCCGTCGATGGCAGCGTCGTAGCCGATACCCTCGATAGTGATGTCCTTACCGCCCGACATACGTGCCATAAAGCCGTTGTCACCAACAGATCCGCCGTAGTCAACGCCGTCATACTGGGTAAGGCCGTCGATCTCGGAGGTCGCAGATGCGAGAGCCGAGCTGCTGGCACCCTTAACGCTGCCGATAATACGGATAACGAGAGGGGTACCGTCGTTTGCAAGCTTGCGAAGGATGTCGGAGTTTTGATTAGCCTTGCCGCCCTTGGAATTAAGACCGCCGCCAACGTCCATACCCGTAGAGCCGAGAATGTTACCGATACCGGTAACGGTGGTACCGTCCTTGCTCGTTACGGAAACGGTGTTCTTATTATCGTTGGTAACGTAGATTACTATTGCATTATCCTTAAGCGTGCCGTCGTCCTTATACGCACCGACGCCCTCGGTATAGTTAAAATGAGCATAGCCCGAACGGTCGTAGGGAGAAACCGTAAGAGTATCGGTAAGAAGTGCCTTATCGCTCTGCTCTGCTCCTGCCGACGTGGGAACTATCTTAATCTGATAGTCGCCCGCCCTGATACCAACGGCATCAACACGGTAGAAGCTATCATACCTACGGATAAGCTCGCCGTCGATCCTCTGCCAGTCGGATGAGCCCGCGGATGCTATGTAGGCGTTGTATCCGTCGGCACCCGAAACGGCAGACCACTCGGCGTATGCCGATTCAAACCATCCGGACGCATCGGTGATCTCCCCCTCTGCCGCAAAGGAGCTTACTCCCAGAACGGTAAAGAGAGAAAGGAGAAGTACCGAAACCAAAATTGCACCGAGCGTTTTTTTCTGTGCTTGCTTCATTGTTATTTCCTCTTTTCTTTATTTTGTTGAGGTTACCCTATTTTGTTGAGGCTACCCTCGAAAATGTATTACTGCTTTATGCCGAAAAGCCTTGCGAAGAAGTCGGCTATTGCCTTGAAAATAGCTGCTATTCTTTCCCAAATGCTGGGAGGAGAGCAGTTCATCCCGGGATCCTTATCGTCGGGTATGGGATCGGGATCTTGGGGTGTGCTGTAGTCGGGATCGGTCTCGCCACACTCACACTTACCGTTAACGAAAATATGCTCGTGAGGAGGGATATAGTCGGGATCGGTCTCACCGCACTCGCACCTGCCGTCTACGAAGCTATGCTCGTGAGGAGGCACGTAGTTGGGATCGGTCTCACCACACTCGCATTTTCCATCAACGAAGCTATGCTCGTGAGGAGGCACGTAGTTGGGATCGGTCTCACCACACTCGCACTTACCATCGACGAAGCTGTGCTCGTGAGGAGGCACGTAGTTGGGATCGGTCTCACCACACTCGCACTTACCGTCGACGAAGCTATGCTCGTGGGACTCGGGCTGCTCGGGAGTGAATACCATATAAAATAGGTTCATCGTATCTCCCTTGGTCACCGTATGTGCTCCCGCCGAAAGCTCAACCCTGATCATTCCGTCCGAGCCGACGGTTTTCTCGCCGTCTATCTTGGCGTTCGGTGTTTCCTCAACGAAGACAAGCAACAGCATGCCGTCGGATTTCGCCGTAAAGCTGATGCTGGTGGAGGACTCCATCTTAAGACATCTCGTCAGGGTGAGGCCGTTATAGCTTACCGTACCCTTGCCTGTAGAGAGTGTGCCGTTGATCTTAAAGAAATCCGAGGTCTTACCGTCATCGGTAAAATTATGAATTACCGCATCGTAGGAGATCTCGCCCGAGCCTGTATCCGAGCCGCCCTCAGAGCCGCCGTTACCGGTATCGGGGTTCTGGATATTACCGCCTGCAGAGCCGCCGCCCGCTCCCACGCTGCTGCCGCCCGTAGAGCCGTTTCCGTCCGAGCCGGTTGCAACGCCGTTAATTCCGCCAATGGAAACCACGGAAGTCTTGTAGCCCACAAGAGCAGCCTTCAAGCCCTGATTAACGCTGTAATCGGTGTTGTCGGCAGTGCTGAACTGCCACTTGAAATCACCGCCACCCATACGTCCCGCGTATTTCTTAACGGTGTTCATAGCCTCCTCTGCCGTCTGCACCTCATAGTCGTACATAACAGAGGGGTCTGTGTCAAAGTTGTTGTATTTTGATCCGCCCGAGAGTGCCGTAACCGTGGAGGGAAGCTTATCCTCACGGGACGTGGCAAAGTAGGCGTCAAAGCTGGTCTTATTGTTAGCGTAGGAAATAGGAAGAGTGCTGTTATCAAAAACGTCACCGAAGGACTTAATAATACCGCCGTTCTCACCCGAGAAGGTGCCGTCGCCCAGGGCGTCCGTTCCCTGCCTTGACGAGAGCATCGGGTTCTTGGTGTTCAGGAAGTAATTAGCCTCCGAGAAGATAGAGCAGCCTGTGGTAGCACCGATGCCGTACTTAGACACTCCGTCATAAAAGTTGTTATATACGTGGGTGGTGCAGGTTCTTACTCTCGGATGACGGGAATCCGAGTGGTCGTACCAATTGTGATGGTAGGTGGCGTAGTTTTCCTCGCTCTCATCCTTCATACCCTGCAGATTTACCTTACCGCAATCCCAGAAATGATTATAGGAATGGGTGATATAGGCAGAGGTCTTGGTATCGAGAGCACCGTCGCCCTTCGCCTGATCGGCATCCGAGCCGGCGTCACCGTAGAAGAAATCGCAGTTATGAACCCAGATATGATCGTTGTCCTGCTGAAGTCCCACGTTATCGCCCTCACCCGAGTCGCAGTTCATAAAGCCAAGATTACGTATCTCAATGCCCGAGCTTCTCTTGATACGGATACCAAAGCCGTTTAGCGTCGCATCCTCACCAATGCCCTCAAGGGTGATATTTTTACCGTAGCTGATAAGCAGGTCGCCCTTATCAAAGGCCTCGCCCTCCTCGGGATCGGTAATATTACCGATAAAACGAACCGCAATAGGCGTGCTCGTTTTCTTAACAACGCTCTGTGCGATAATATTGGATATGCCGGTATATGTCGTTCCGTCGATGGTGGCGGTCACGCTGTTCTTATTCTTATCGGTGACGTATACGACCACCGCACCGCTCTTCAGAGTACCGTCGTCGTTGTAGGCACCGCTGGAGGATCCGTTAACGAAGGCAAATCCGCTTCGGTCGTGGGAGATAACGCTGAGGCTGTCGGTAACAAGAGCCCTCGACTCGTCAACGCCACCCGAAGCTACGGGAACGATCTTGATACGGTAGCTGCCCGCGGCAAGGCCGACGGCGTCAACACGCCAGAAGCTCTTATACCGACGGATAAGCTGGTCGTCAAGACGCACCCAACCGTCCGAGCCGTCTGAAATATATGCGTAATATCCCTCTGCCCCGTCTATAGGAGTCCATTCGGCGTACGCCGACTCAAGATGTCCCGCCGCCTCGGTAATAGCCCCCTCCTCGGCAAAGCTCGTTACCGCCGTCATACCGACGGTCGTGATAAGTGCGGCAAGAGTAAGAAGGAGTGATATAATCTTTCTTCCAAGCATATAAGGTCGCTTCCTCATCTTTCTTTTTTTGATATTATTGTTTTTTTGATTTTAATTCATCAATATATTCTTCCATTTTACATTGTAC
>JAZQDF010000243.1:0-3490 GCA_045546635.1 Eubacteriales bacterium | reverse complement strand
GGGTAAACGCGTTATCGCATACTACACCCAGCACGATATTGATCTTTGGGACGAGTGCTGTGCAAGAGCCCTCGTAGCAGTCGGAGCAGACAGAGAGGACGTGGTACAGGTCAGCTACGGCTACGGTCTGTTTACAGGCGGTCCCGGTCTTAACGGCGGCTCACACCTTGTCGGCTCTCTTACTCTCCCGATGTCCTCGGGTAATACCGAAAGGCAGCTTCAGTTTATGCTGGATATGAAGGCTACGGTGCTTTGCTGTACCCCCTCATACGCTGCATACCTTGGCGAGAGCCTTAAGGAGCAGGGATACACTCCCGACCAGATTCCTCTGAAGGCAGGTATATTCGGTGCAGAGCCCTGGACACAGGAGATGCGTCGTAATATCGAGAAGACGCTTGGCATCAAGGCCTACGATATTTACGGTCTGACCGAGATAAGCGGCCCCGGCGTTTCCTTCGAATGCTCGGCTCAGGGCGGTATGCATATTAATGAAGACCACTTTCTCGCCGAGATCATCAACCCCGAAACCGGCGAGCCTCTACCCGAGGGAACAAAGGGCGAGCTGGTATTCACCTGCCTTGACAAGGAGGCTTTTCCCCTGCTTCGCTACCGTACCCGCGACATCTGTGTCCTGACACGCGAGCCCTGTCCCTGTGGCAGAACTCATATCCGTATGGCAAAGCCTATGGGCAGAAGCGACGATATGATGATCATCCGCGGTGTAAACGTATTCCCATCGCAGATCGAGGCAGTTCTGCTGGCAGAGGGCTTCTCGGAGAATTACCTTATCAAGCTCGGCAGAGAGAACAACAGCGATACCTTCGACGTATACATAGAGCTTCGTCCCGAGCAATTCGATGACTCGGTAAAGAATATTACGGCGATGGAAAAATCGCTGGCAAACGCTATGAGAAGTATGATTGGCATAGGCCCGTCGGTGCATCTCGTCCCGCCTAAGACGATCCAAAGAAGCGAGGGTAAGGCAAAGAGAGTTATTGACGAGCGTAATTTACACGATTAAGGAGGAAATACAATGGCAATCAGACAGTTATCTATTTTCGTAGAAAACAAGCAGGGATCTCTTCACGATATTACAGACGCCCTGGCTAACGCAGGTATTAATCTTCGTTCTATGTGTGTGGCCGACACCTCAAACTACGGCATCGTTCGTATCATCGCTGACGAGCCCGAGCTTGCTAAGGAGATGCTTGACAAGGAAGGCCACGCTGCAAACGTAAGGCTTATCAACGCCTTTGCCGTTCCCGACAAGCCCGGCGGACTTGCAAGCGTGCTTCGTCTGCTTGAGGGCAATGGAGTCAATATCGAATATATGTATGCCCTTATTACATCTGAGGAGGGTAAGGCGTACTCGGTAATGCGTACAGGAAATACCGAGGAAACCGACAAAATCCTCATCGAAAACGGCATTGAGCTTCTTGAGGAAAGCAAGCTTCACTAAAAATTATATCCGCCCCCAATTACAGGGGCGGATTTTTTTGTTTACAGGGGTTGATTTATTCGCTATAATATGCTAAAATATACAAGTTAGAAATTTGGGAGAGGGCTATGATAAGAAACGTTTTTCTCGACCTTGACGATACCGTTCTGGATTTTCAGAAGGGGGAGCGGCTGGCTATTGCCTATACTCTTCGCGATTTTGGCATCGAGCCGACCGAAAGACGCATTAATCGGTATATCGAAATAAATCTTGCCTGCTGGAGAGCTCTGGAACGTGGGGAGATGACCAAGGATCAGGTGCTAACAGGCAGGTTTGAGCGATTGTTCTCCGAGCTTAAGCTCGATCTGTCTGCCGATAAGGTCCAGCAGGTATATGAAGAGTATCTTGCAAAGGAGCACGACCTTATTGAGGGAGCAGAGGAGCTTCTTCGCGAATTCAATAATAAAAAATACCGTCTTTATATGGCGACAAACGGAATCCCCTCGGTACAGAAGCCAAGGATACGCGATGCAAAAATCGGAGGCTTCTTCGACGGAATTTTCATCTCGGAGGAAATAGGATACGCCAAGCCGGATGCAAGGTTTTTTGAGGGATGCTTCAAAAAAATCGAGAATTTTCGCCCCGAGGAAAGCATCATTGTCGGTGACAGCCTGACATCGGATATCAAGGGCGGTCTTAATGCAGGAATTCTTACCTGCCACTTTAACAGAAGGAATATAAAATACGGCGATGTTCGCCCACATTATGAAATAAAAAGCCTTGACGAGCTGATACCCCTGCTCGACGGCATAGAATAGGATGTAAAATTATGTATTACGGATACGGCATTAGTGATTTCACCGCAGACCTCGCCAGAAGAGCAGAGGCAGATTGTAAAGAAATATTTGCAAAAATCGAAGAAAACTGCCTTATTTGCTCTGCAAAGGTGCTTTCCGCCTTTCAGGAATGTATGGTCTCCACCGCAGATTTTATCGAAGTAACAGGCTATGGCTTCACCGACTCGGGCAGAGACAAGCTTGAGAAAATTTACGCACGCGTGTTCGGTGCGGAGGATGCACTGGTACGCCCCCAGCTTATGTCGGGCACGCACGCCCTGGCGGTGACGCTTGGCGGTCTCTGCAAGCCAAACGATACCCTTCTCTACGTTTCCGGTACTCCCTACGACACGCTACAGACGGTTATCGGTATTGCGGGTGGTAGCCGTAATTCGCTTATGGCATACGGCGTAAAATACGAGGAGATTGACCTTAAGGACGGCGATTTTAACATTGAAAAAATAACCGAAAGACTTGCTGAGTCCTTCGTTAAGGTGGTGGCAATCCAGCGTAGCCGCGGATATGCCCAGCGTAAGAGCCTTACCATCGCACAGATCGAGAGAGCGGTAAAGGCAAT
This sequence comes from Eubacteriales bacterium, assembly GCA_045546635.1. Taxonomy (GTDB): domain Bacteria; phylum Bacillota; class Clostridia; order Oscillospirales; family CAG-272; genus UBA1740. The sequence continues at coordinate 639 of JAZQDF010000243.1, read as the reverse complement.
CAAGGAGGTTTCACCCGACACTATCATTATGGTTGATAACTGCTACGGCGAGTTTACCGAGGACAGAGAGCCCACCGACGTCGGTGCAGACGTGTTCGTCGGCTCTATGATGAAGAATCTCGGCTCGGGCTTTGCCGTAAGCGGTGCATACTGTGTCGGCCGTCACGACGTTATTGAGGATATCGCAGAGAGATTTACCGCCCCCTGCATCGGCAAGGATCTTGGTGCAAACTTCAACCAGCTCGCCTCCTTCTACAAGGGCTTCTTTATGGCACCCGCCTGCGTTGCCTCTACCTTGAAATCTATGGTATTCGCGGCAAGGATGCTTGAGCTCGCAGGCTTCTCGGAGGTTGATCCCCGTTACGACGAGAAGCGTACCGATATCGTGCAGACGGTTAATCTGCACTCTGCCGACAAGCTTATAAAATTCTGTAAGGGTATACAAATGGGCTCGCCCGTTGAGGCCTACTGCATTCCCGAGCCGGGTGATATGCCGGGTTATCCTCACCCCGAGATTATGGCGGCAGGAACCTTTATTACCGGTGCAACCAACGGGCTGACCTGCGACGGCCCTATCGTAGAGCCCTACACCGCGTATATGCAGGGCGGACTTACCTATGAATACGGCAAGCTGGGTGT
>JAZQDF010000242.1:0-17453 GCA_045546635.1 Eubacteriales bacterium | reverse complement strand
CTGCGCCACTATGGGCTCCTGGTCGGGATAGCTAAGGGTGATGGGATATATTCCCTCCTTGGTGTAATCAATAGCTCCCGTAATATAGCGCACGGGGGTTTCAAGAAGCTTCTCGCCCTTTCTGATCTCGAAAAGCGAGGCAAGATCAATAGCAGCACCGTTGGGATAGGTCACGATGCTTTTCGCCGTAATACTGATCTGCTCCTCCTCTACGATACGAATGATTGTTTCGCTTTCACATAACGTACCATCATAGACGTAGGAGAGTTTTACGGTATAGCTCTCTCCGAGCCTTGCATCCGAAAGAGCCGAGGCATCGATCATATCAGAGGTGACACGCACGGGAGCTCCGTCAACAAAAAGCGAGAAGAGAGAGGTGAAGTCAAAGCCCTCAAGCTCCGAGAGGGTCACAGGCAGTTCACGGTATGCCGCAATAGCCTCTACCCAATGGTTGGGGTTGACGGTAATGCTGAGCGTGCGGTAGATGCCGCCGAAGGTGACGGTGTACTCATACACGCCTGCCTTGTTTTCAAGGTTAGTAAGGATCATTTCATCGGTGATAGCCACGGTCTCGCCATCCTTTTCGGCAGTAAAGAGTGCCGAAAAGTCGTAGGACGCAGCCTCCGATTGAGTAAGGACTATGCTGTCCTTGGATAAGCTGAGCTTATATACCGTAGCTATTACCTTTACGGTAACGGTTGCCTGCTTGCCTCCGTAGGTGCAATAGACGGTATATTCGCCCGCAGTAGCACTCACCTCATTCTTATCAACAGAATTGGCAGGCACGGTGACAGATTCACCGTTTTCGGTGATCCTAAAGAGGGTGGTGTAGTCATAATCGGCTACCTGCTCGTCTTTAATGGTAACGCTGGTGACTACACCTGCGACCTCCACGCCCTTATCATCAGGCTCTTCGTCTATGATCGGCGGGGGGTCGCCATTGAGGTCTTCCCACAGCCCGCAGGATGCGAGAATAAGGATACATAGTACGCATAATAATGCGACTGTGAGTATTTTTTTCATAAAAGTACCCCTTTGTTGGTGTAGATTGGTCACAAGGGTTGTTAATAAAGCTTAATAACTGTCAGTCAAAAGCAGATCACATTGGAGTCTGGAGATCGCAGAAGTAAACCCAGAGATATTTAGTATGATTGTTTTCGATAACGATCTTAACGCCGCTCTCGTGAATGAGAGTAACGTAACGGTCTGCCTTACCGCTCTCGCCGCCCGACATATCGGTGTTAGCTGCAGAGAGGCTGAAGCCGTACTTTGCAAGCTCGTCGATCACATTCTGCATAAGCTCCTCGTAATTGGTGATCTTTGCATTCTCATCAAACTCGGTGCTGTGGGTGGTGATGCTCATATAACCGTGATTCTCACCGTTTACCTCCTTCCAGTTATAGAAGGGACCACTGATGTTATCGCCAAAGAGCTTCATAAGAACCTCGGGAGAGGGTACGTTTGTCCACGCCTCGCCGAGAACACCCTGAAGAACGACATCAGCAGTTGCAACGTGGCCCTTGTGGTTGTATGTACCTGTAGCCTCGTCATAGCAGCCGTAGTTCTTGCAAAGAGTGGTGTAGAGGTGATAGTAATCGTCAAGAGTGTACTGACTCCAAGCGGTCTCGGGAACTCTGGGACGGTAGTTGTCGAATGCGCCCTCTGCGATGGTGGTGCTGCCAACGTTCTCATAGGAAACGATGCAGGAGCCGCCGTATACACCGCTGAGGTCATAGGGGAACTGTACGGAAATGAGATTACCGTCCTCGTCTACCTTGATGGTGAGAAGCATAGCAGAGGTTGCGGCAGCATCATCAGCATAGCTGTAAGCGCAAAGCTCCATAGCAACCTCTCTGGTGATAGCAGACTCACGGAGAGCGAAGGTGTACTCATACTTATCGGTATCAACGTTGATCATCATACCGGTAAGACGGAAGATATTTGCAGATACGTCGAAGTCGGGCATAATGTCAAGGATGTTGCCCACAACCTTCTTGGTACCGTAGAAGCCGTTTGCGTCGGACTCGAACTCATCGTATGTTCCATCGCTGTTCTGCTTATATCCCGAATATTCGGTGTGATAGTTCTTACCGTCAAGGCTGTAGCTGTACTTACCTGTTACGCCGATAACGATCGCCTCGGGAGTTACGAAGCCAACAGAGCCTGCAGTACCGACAGAGGAGATGGTGTTCTGGTAGGGGTGGCCTGCAGCGGCGATGGGAGAAAGTGTAATAGCCGATGCACCGCCGTTTACGCTGTAAAGATCGTAGTCACCTGTGTCGGGCATAGAATTCATGCTGTCAACAACACGGAAGGTGTAGTTGGTTGCATCCTTCATCTTATCGAAGGCTGCCTGAAGCTTATCTGCATACTGAGCAGCCTCATAGGGAGCAGGATCGGATACAACGGTAGTACCAACGTTAGAGAAATCGATCGAGATGGTTGTATACTGAGTAGCATCGGGATTCTCGGGATCGTCGCCGATCATAATAACCGAGGTCTGTGCTACAAGCTTGGTGATAGCTCCGTCCTCAACGTAGAGGTAAAGCTCCATAAAGGTATCCTCGTTACCAAGGATAGGAGTAAGAGAGAATGCGAAATATGTCATAAGATACATATCGTCAATGCTCTCGGGATCAATGCTGTACTTATAAACGTCGTTTTCTACGTCATAGCTGAACTTATTTACGTTAAGGTTGCTGAGGTGATTCCAGAGATGCTGGCTCTCCCAAACTGCAGGATAGCTCATATAGTCCTTAATGGGCTTAGCGTAAACCTGGTTGTTCTTATCAATAATCATCTCGAGCATCTCGTGACCCGAATTACCGTTCTGGTCCTTAACGCCCTCCTTATCGCCTCTGCGATAGTTGCTTACGATAACATTCTTGGAGCCCTGGTGATTCCAGCTGCCCTTCCAAGCACCGTCAGCCATTTCGATGGTATATTCATACACATCCTTAGAGCTGTTTGCAGGATTATTGATATCGTTATAAATATCTGTAACGGTACCGTTAAGAGTGATGCTGGGGTTACCTACCGCAACAAGCATATCGGAGGTAAGCTCACCTACTCTGCCGTCAACAACGGGAGCCTTGGCAATAAGTGTCTTGGTTGCCCTAACTGTGTTGTTCTCCTCGGAGGTAGCAGTAACGGTGATGATGGTATCAATGGTGATGTCACCAACCATAGTTACAACACCGTTTTCATCAACGGTTACTACGTCGGGATGAGAAACAGACCAGGTTACCTTGGTGTTCTTCGCACCTGTAACACGGGCGGTTACCTGTACGGTGTCACCCTTCTGGATCTGGGATGCAGTAGCAGACATTTCGATTTTTACGATATCTGCAGGGGGAGGAGTTGTACCTCCGTCATCGGGGGGATTGGACGTATCGGTGGTACCACCGCCATCGTTGTTATTATTATCAGGCCTAACACAAGCCGCAAACGAAGGCAGCACCATCACACAAACAAGGATGAGCGCCAATACACGAACAATAGATTTTTTCATTTTTTTGTTCCTTTCTTATTTTATTTTAAGATGTTATTCAATCCATACATAAATGGTGAAGTCCAAGCTAACATCGAGCGGGGATATATGAAGATTACCCTTAACGAATTCGCCACGGGAGTTACGTGTAAAGCCCTCCTCCACAAGGAATTCATTCACAAGGGCGAGAGAATCGTCAATGGTGTAATCCATATCGAGAGGCACGTCGTAGTAGAATACTATAGCGGGCTTTGCGGAATCCGATCCACTGGGCAAATGGAATGTTGTCAGACCAAAGCCGTAGGTGTCACCGAGAACCTTTCCGAAGAAGGGGAGCTTTTCCGCCATCTCGGGATCGTCGAAGAATTCGTTCAGCGCAAGGTCTGCCCTCATCTCCTTATCCTCCTCAATGGAGCTCTCGTCGCTTGACATAATGATTGTCAGCTCGTTCCATTCGGTAGGGATCTCACGGCTCTCAAAGGCGGGAGCCTCAAGCTTCTCTGTCTCCTCAACGTCAACAGCTGCGCTGCCGAAATCGCTGTATTTGATCTCAACCACGCCATAGATGCTGCCGATATAGAAGTAGAAGCAAGCCTCGGTGATAATATATCCGATTCCGTCAACCTTCTCAACCACCACGAAGGGAGTGAAGCTTTCGGTCGAGGAAATATATCCCGTGGTAGCGAAGATGCCGTAAAGCTGGATATCGTTGCCCACACCGTAGTAGAAGGTAGAGGCAACCGCCGACATAGGTGCATCAACGTAATAGGTGATGGAGGTAACCTCATCGGAATCCTCGTCCTTCTCCTCATAATATGAGGTGAATATCTCGGCGGCGAATGCGAAGGTAGGCTTGGTGGAATCAAAGTCACCCTTCCATGCACGTGTGGCTGCGAAGCCGTCGGTGTCATTGCTGTAGAAGGCGTTATAGAGCGTATCGCTCACCTTAATATATCCGTAAGGCGCCTCGGTATAGGTACGGATCTCCTGACCGTCGCTGCTGTACTTCACGGTGAAGGGATCGAAGTAGCAAAGGTCGTCCGTAACGGTTTCGGTAAATCCTGAAACAACGTATCCGTTGGTAAGATAGGATGCGGTGGTTTCAACGAAATCAAGAGTATAGTTGGTCTGATTCTGCATATTGGCAATCGCCTCTTTAAGAGGATCGTGATTGCCGTCGGGGTCGGTAGGATACTTGGAAATGGTAGGCACGTCTACGGTCTCACCGAAGTTTACCGCTACGGTAAGCTCCTGAACGGCACGGTAGCCACTTGCAATTCCGTAATCGTCGGCGGAGATGGCACGTATGCCCATTATCTCGCCCTCCTCAATAATGAGGGAAAGACCGATCGCTTTGAAATCATAGGGGTTGGCGGCAGAAACCATTCTCTGAGGAAGGTCCTTGTCATTTCCTACGTACTCGTAGCACCATTTCTCCTCGTTAAACTTGAAGTCGGATACGGTAAGCCCCTTGAAGTTGTTATAAAGTCCACTGTCGATCCAGCTTACCTTACTTCCGTTCTCGTCGAGCATAGGAGCGTATTCCTCCTCGTTCTCAAAGCTTACGCCGACCTGAGAAGCAATACCGTTGTCATTCTTGAAATAGAGCTGGGAAACGATGCCCATATCCAGATTATCATATTCGGCATACCAATGCTCGCCGTCAAGCGAGGTCTTTACGGTGGTGGAGGAGGACATATAGAACTTCTCCATTACACCGATGGTGTAAAGCGAAATGTTGATGAAGCCCTCAAAGCCGAGCTTCGTCTGATTCCCAAGCAGGTCGATCATCTCCTGGGTAAGCTCGGGAGGGGTCAGCACGGTGATTATCTTCGAGCCGTAGCAGGATTCGTCTGAAAGGCTTATTGCACGAACCTCAACAATACCGCCCTTATCCAAGGACTTGGCAGTAAGCTTACCCGAGATGGCGTCAATGGTAACGAGCTCGTCGCCGCTTACCACGCTCCAGATGACCGTCTGATCCTCGGTTCCCGAAACGGTAGCCGAAAGGGTGATGGGTGTGCCGTAGCGAACCTCGGACTTGCCGCTGATCGCAACAGCTATCTCGGGAGTGGTATCAACGGGTGGCGTATAGGGCACACGGTAGGTTCCCTGCGCTGAGGGAAGCGAGCTTGTATACCCTTCTGCATTAGCCACAACCGAATAGGTAAAGTCTACCGAAAGAGATGTTACCTGATAGGAATTTTTGTCTGTTGAGTAGGTCTTGTCACCTATCGTGACGGTATAGCTCTCGGCATTCTCAACCGCATCCCAGGTGATAAGTCCCGTGTCGGAAAGCGAAACGTTCTGAGGAGTGGCAAGGACCTTAGCCTCATCACCGCCGCAGGCAGAAAGAGATGCTATCAGAAGCACTGCGATAAATATTAAACTGATCAGTCTTTTCATTCCTCGTCATCTCCTTCCTTGGTTTCTTCATTTTCCTTTATTTCTGTTTCTTCTTCGATTTCAGAGGCCAGGGCTTCCTGTTCAATAACGGGATCCGACGCTGCCTCGGAGGAATTTTTCTTCTTACGTATGATAAAGATATATACGCAAGCACCGATCGCCACAACGGCTACCACCGATACCGAAACGATCACAACCACAATCCAGGGGGATGAGGGCTCGTCGGGATTTGTGGGAGTAGGCTCGGGCTTCTCGGGTGTCACCTCGGGAACGTCTGCCTCATAGGCAGGAAGAAGCGCCGTGTATTTTGTAAGATCGAGCAGCACCTTGTCTGCAGGCTTCAGTGCGGAGATCGCCTCCTTGATAGCATCCATCGTTGCCTTATAGGCGCTTGAATAGGTATCGGGAAGCGCTAAAATGTCAGCCTGAAGCTTCTGAAGTGCGGGAGATGCACTCTGCAGCTTTATGCTATTAAGCTTAGCCTTGGCGTTCTGGACAGCGAGTGTCATCTCCTGCCAACGCTCCTCTGTATAGCCAAACTGAGTATAATCCTGCTTCATCGCATTAAGAGCAGCTACAGCGGAATTGATAAGGCTCTCGTGCTTAACAGCAATATCGGTGATAGCCTCGATCTGTGTAGCGTAGTCAATGAAGCTTGTAGTTGTTTTATCCATAGCAACGTAGTCGCTATGCTCTGCGTCCTCAAGCTTACCGAAGCAAACGAGGTAGATAATACCGTCGTAGCCCTGGGTATCCATATTGGAGGGCAGAATCATCTTGATGGGCTCTTTTTTACCCGCAAGATCAATGAAGGTGTAGTAGCAAAGCTCAAGCTCAAATACGTCGTAGTAATTCTGCAGGATGCTGAAGCCGGGATCATCCTCATCAAGCTTGGCATCGGGAATATACGAGCTCTCAAGTGCGGGAGCAACGAAGGAACGGAATTCAACACATTCAAGGGCATCGTATCCGAAGAATGCGTAATTTCCGATAAGCTTAAGCGATTCGGGAAGAATAAGCTTTTTAATTGCCTTATTCTGATTTCCCGCATACTGATCGATACGAACCGTTCCGTCAACCACCTCAAGCTCCTCGATAGCCTTACCACCTGGGATGGCAGTCAGCTGAAGCTTACCTGAGGGTAATACGGTGTAAAGAACGCCGTCGTAAAGAACTGCAAAATCGTTTATCTTACCGTCCTTGCTTGACGAGCCGTTGTTATCGAAGCTGAAATCAGCAAGGCTTGAGCAGCCCCAGAAGGCTCTGTCACCGATAAAGCTAAGCTTATCGGAGAAGCTGAAGGAGGTGAGATTTTCATTATCCTGGAAGGCACACACGCCGATCCTCTCGAGCACAGGAGCCTTTACACTGATAAGGTTCGTGCCACTGAAGGCGTGATCTGCAACCTCAACGAGCGCAGATGCTTCACCGATGCTCTCAAGGAAGCGGCAGCCTGTGAATGCGGCAAAGCCGATAAACTCTGCAGAGGCAAGATCTATTTCCTCAAGATAAACGCATTCGTAGAACGCAAGCTCGTCGATCTCGGTAACGTGAGAGAGATTGATGATCTCAAGGCTCTCACAGCCTGCAAAGGCATACTTACCGATTCGGGTCATAGCCTCAGGCAATACGACCTCATTAAGATTTTCGCAATATGCAAAGAGATAGTTCCAATATTTCTCCGCCTGCTCCTCCTCGGTCTTATCCTCCATAGAGGGAGGAGTAAGCTTGTTGCCCTCAAAGACAACGATCTCAATACCCGTACAGCCGATAAACGCACCGTCACCGAGATGGGTGAGGGTTTCGGGAAGGATAAGTGCGGTCTTGCCCTCGGAGTTCAAACCCGTGCCTCCAAAGATGGGAGCCTGACCGTACTGCTCGTACTGGCTGAATGCACCCTCGCCGATCTCCTCAACAACGGGGAAACGAACGTAGAAGAGCGATGCACAGTCAGCAAAGGCGTATGCGCCGATCTTAACAGCGATCTGCATATCTGCCCTTCTGAGAGAGGTACACTCAAAGAATGCCTGATCGGGAATGATCTCTACCTTGGAAAGATCAATAGCTTCAAGTGCGGTGTCATAAGCAAAGCAGCTTTCACCGAGAGTCACTCCACCGTCGGAGGGCATAACGACCTCCTTAAGTGCGGTACATCTCTGGAATGTGCCCATACCGAAGCTGCTGTTCTTGCCTACGGTCACTCTCTCGAGCTTTGAGGAGAAGAATGCTCCCTCTCCGTAGGTAGCACCCTCGGCAAGTATTACCTCGGTAAGACCTGTGTTGGAGAATGCGTAGTCGCCTACTGTCTTAACCTTATCAAGATTAACAGACGTAAGCTTCTCTGCGTAGCGGAAGGCACTGTTGCCGATAGATGCAACGCCCTCCTCGGGGAAGGTGATGGTTTCAAGCGTCTCGCAATTTGCGAAGGCGTAATCGGATATCACCGTCTCGGGATTTGTGAAAATAAGATGCTTGATATCTATACCGCAGAAGGCTCCCTGCCCTACCACGTCGGCAGAGATCGTATAGCTTTCACCGAAATCTGCACCTGTGGCTGCAAGATAGATAGCTCCACCATCCTTCGAAAGAAGGAGCTTGCCGTCCTGTGATACAGAATAGTAGGGATTGCTCTCGTCAACCTCAAAGCTCTTGATAGAGGTGGACTGGAAGGCTGCGCCATTCATATCCTCTATCCAGGTATCAGAGCCGATAACGAGCTTTTCAAGTCCAACGCACTCATAGAAGCAATAGTTCTCAAGAGTAACGGTGGAGTTGGGTAAGGTGAGCGTGCTGAGTGCAGGGCAATCGTAGAATGCCTGCTCACCGATAATGTCCACGCTTCCCTCGAAGATGACCTCGGTAAGCTTATCGTTTTCACAAAAAGCACCGTAGCCGATCTTCCAGATATCGTTTTTGAGAGTAACCGACACAAGCTCGCTACACTCTGCGAAGCAATAATCGGGAATCTCGAGGGTCTCGTAAAGCAGAACCTCCTTTACCCCCGACTGAGCAAACATAGCGAAGGAGAGCTTCGTCTTTTCACCAAAGACCACCGTGTCAAGCGAGGTACAACCCTTGAACGCCTCCTTACCTGTGTTGCGGAGTGTGGTGAGATCTACACCCGTGATCGAGGTGCAGTTTTCAAATGCTCTCTCACCGATAGCATAGGTTTTACGAAGATCCTTTTCGGGATCAAGAGTAAGCTTTGCACATCCTGCGAAGGCTCTGGCACCGATCGCCTCTACGTTCGAGAGGTCAACCTCCTCAAGCTTTCCGTCGCCGTAAAAGGCATACTCACGGATAAAGCGAACGCTTTCGGGAACTGTAACCTTTTTAAGTCCTACACAGTTGTAAAAAGCGTATTTCTGAATTTCCTGAACGGTTGCGGGGATCACAACCGAGGTAACTGTGGTGTTAGTAGAGGGGATCTTGTTGGCATCGTAATCCTCCTCGGTCAGCTCTACGGTATTATCGGTATCGTAAAGGCAGAATGCGAAGGGACCGATATAGAGAATTCCCTCATCGTCGGGAATGATTACCTCACCGCCAAGTCCCTTATATGCCACAAGGGTACGGTTCTCAATAACGAACTCGCTGTTTACGGTGATCTTCACGCTGGCACGGAGAGATGATCCCTCAAGCCTTGCCTGAATGGTGGTAGTTCCCTTCTTCAAAGCGGTAACCACGCCCTCCTCGTCTACGATAGCAACCTTCTCGTTGGTAGAGGTGAAGGTAACGGGATATTTATCCGCCACGTACCAGGGGTCGAGATCGTAAAACAGCTGTATCTTTTCACCTGGATAGAAGCTTATGCCCCCACCCTCCATAGCAGAAAGATAATGTCTGTCACCCGTCTCGCCGATCTTACTGGTCTGTGCGGCACGGGAATAAGCAAAGATGGTGTCGAAATAGCTGAATCGGATAGACTCTACGTATTCATCCTTTACGTTGTCAACCGCTTTTCTCGGGCTGACCGCACGTCCGCCCTCTCTCGACTCCTCCTCGGGACGAGCCTTAACGTTTATGAGCAGGTTCGTCTGCTTACCGTCAAGCTGCTCGGTAACCGTAACGGTGGTTCTTCCCGCCTTAACGCCAAGGAGCTCGCCGTCCTTAACGGTGGCAACCTTCTCATTTGAGGATTCCCAGTTAAGATAACGCAGATAATCCTTGAATGCGTCAACCGAGGTGTCGGAGGTGTAAAGATAACGTGTAAGGTCTACTACCTCACCCTCGTAAAGAGTGAGAATAGAAAGATCCGTGCCGTCCTCGGTGCCGTCCTTGGTAAACTTGAAGTCGCCCTTGGTGCCGGGAAGCTGGCAGATATAGATGTTTGAATTAAGAGCATAGTCATCAATGGAGAATGACAGTGCAGAGGTGATCAGCTCATCCTTATAAAGATCCTCGAGATAATCGGTGATCTCGACGCGCACCACGTTGTCCTGTCCCTTTTGGCTGTAGACGGGAATGGGATTTTCGCTGAGGAAGGCATAGGTCTGGGATGAGGTGAAGGTGATGGGAGTGATAGACTGAACGTAATGATTATCGTAGATCGTCATCGTAAGATAATAACGGTCCTTCTTAAGAGTCTTATCATACTCCTTCTCATATTTCACGTCCTTAAGGATTGGTGCCTCGTTATCAAGGCAGAAATCAAAGGTAAAGTGATTACGGATATTGCTTGCAACACCGCCGTCACCGTAGTCGAGAGTTCCTTCCATAAGGAAGGTGTACTCACGGTTGTTCACAAGGCCAAGCTGATGTGACTTGACGTTGAGGAACTCATAGTTGGGAACGGGAGCGTTTACAAAATACGCCTTGTTGGCGTTTATTACCTCTTTGCGGTATACCTCCTCGCCCGTAACCTTATCAACTATGGTATAGGTCATAGTCTTTGCATTACGGAGAAGTCCTGCATATACGGCGGAAAGACCGTCGATGGTACCGAGGGTATCCGACATCGCAATATGATCCTCGGTAGCGGGGATAGCGTCGTACATATTCGTATCCACGTCGTAGAGGTAGGTGCCGAGAGGAATTATGTAATTGTAATAATATGATCCGTAGGGGGTGGTGGCGTAATAATCTGCCTTAAGCTTATCCTCATCGTCGATAGCGGCGTTGTGTGCCTCCGACTCTACCTCATAGTAGGTCTTATCGAACATAGGAGCCTGTGTCCAGTCGCCAAAGAAGGCGAGGAACGGAATGTTAAGGTCGATCCTGGTATCAGCCGAGGCAGTAAGCTTTACAAATCCCTCAACGAACATACCGTTGGGGAACAGACGGTCGATCATCTGCTTATCCGCATCGGTCATAGTATAGGTTGCGGAAACCTTAACGGTGGTGTTGGCGGGAACGGTAAGGGTCTTGCCCGAAAGCGAGCCGCCGTCTACAGAGAATACGGTATTGCCGCCGAGGATCTGTGCCTTCTCAGCCACGTATTCGCTATCCGACTTGGAAACCGTTTCGGTCATAGCGATAAGCGACAGATCGTAGGTAAGAGTGTCCTCGGAAAGATTAACCACCGAGAAGGTCATATCGTATACACCACGCTTTTCCTTATCGTCACCAAGCTCGAGCTTGGTGCGATCAATGCCGTCTACGGTAAGGTAAGCCTTTGTGCTTACAACGTTGGCAAGGCTTGCAAGTCCTGCTCCCTGCTTTCTCGGGGAGTAGGGGTTAGCCTGCTGGTCAACGATAATGGTAGCAGTAGACATCAGCATCTGGTTTGCCATAACCGATATCTGCTGATAGGTATAATCGGGATATTTTTCCTTAAGATACTGACGGATAAGAACTACGATACCGCAAAGGTTGGGAGTAGCCATTGACGTACCGCTTAGCTCATCGTATCCGCCGCCGGGAACAGAGGAAAGAATGTTTCCTCCGTGGGCAGTGATCTCAGGCTTAAGCTTAAGATCGGGAGTGGGGCCCCAGCTCGAGAAATCAGACATAAAGGGACCTGCCTGATTCTGATAGGTAAGAGTGATCGTTCCTCTGGGTGTCTGCGAGAGGACCGCACCGTCCTCCTTGGAAATAGAGATGGTGGGAATATGATCCGACTTACCCATAGACATAAGGATATCGCCCTCTACGTTATTGTAGATGATACACGCAGCAGCACCTGCCAGCTTTGCCTGCAGAGCCTTATCCTCAAAGGTATTTTCACCACGGCGTACCAGGGCGATCTTGCCCTTCAGCTCATCCTTGGAGAAGGCGGCGTAATTTGCCTTCATACCAACGCCGGGAATAGTGACGTATTCAAAGGTCTTTGACTTAACCTGACCCTCACCCATACCGATATTAAGCTCGCCGAAGAAATCGTTGGGGTCGCCCGAGATATCGTTGGACTCGGTGAAGAATATGATCTGCTGATCGTTTGCTACGATATATTTGCTCTTCGTTCCGCTGATGGATGCAACAGAAAGTGCACCAGGATAGGTGGAGGGAGAGCCAACGGTAGCAGAATCGGGGTTGGCAGCCTTGTTGGTATTACCGCCCTCACCGCCGTATGCCGAGCTGTAGCTGTTGCTGGCTGCGGTTATAAGGCTGATACCGCTCTGATTGATCTTATCATATACGGCGTTGATAGCATCGCCGTCAGCCTCTCTTGAGAAGCCACAGGATGAACCGAGTGACATATTGATAGCGTCAACGCCAAGGAGGACTGCATCCTCAAGGGCTGCTAAAATATCCTCGGTCTTACCGCCCTCGTCAAGGTCGGGGAAAACCTTCATAAGCACAAGCTGCGTATCAACGGCGATGCCCGTGATGGTTTCATCAAGACCGCCGATAATGCCTGCAACGTGAGTGCCGTGCTCTGAATCATAGGGATTTACGTTCTTGTCCTTGTCGGCATAGTCGAATACGAAGGGGATCTTATCGCTGTAATACACGTCCATAAGCTCAAGTGTCTTATCAAGCTTGATGGCTGTAGTATCTGCGAGAACCGAGGACACAAACTGCTGTGTAATGAGAAGCTCGCCGTCAGGTCTCTTCTGGAATACGGTATGCTCACAGTCAAAGCCAGAGTCAAGCACCGCAACGGCGGTATGCTTACCCGTAAAATGCTCGCCCGTTAAGGATACGGCAGAGGAGGAATTGAAGATACCCGTAGGGTATACGTCAACGGGGTTTACAATACCCGATGCGTCGGTTCCCTCAAGAGCCTGAGGACGGTTAAAGGTATCAGACAAAATGGTCTGATAAACGTTATTCTTTTCTGCTATTTTCTTAAAATTGCCGTAGGTGGTATGAACAGCTACACCGTTCATAATCGTGGAATAGCTATATGCTACCTCCGAGATAAGTCCCTCGGCATAAAGCTCGTCTGTTAATTTACGCTGCTCAGCGAGAATGATCTCCTCGGCTGCTCTTCCCTCCTCCGACTTAACGTAATCAGACACACTGCCCGTAACGTTTTTACTGATATAGTCATCTATAAGAGAAGCGCCCGGAAGCGTAATTATCGCTACGATAGGATCGCTGTCAGCATATCCGCCGTTTTCAATAAGATGCTCTGCCTTTATGCGGGAGAGAAGCTGATCCTGTGTAAGCTTCGCATTGCTTTTGAGAATCTGCAGGGTCTGACCGTTACCGTCTGCAGTGTCCGACAGGTCGGGATTATATTCACCGACGGGGGGATCAGAGACTATAAGGTCGCACGCCGTAAGTAATATCGGGCACACCATTGCGACAAGCAAAAGCATACATATTAGTCTTCTTGACATAATTGGAATACTCCTTGATTAACTAAGCCATAGCGATATCAGCAGCATCACAAGAACAAAGCTGCCCAGTACGATAAGAAGCACAGGGAGATAACATTCAAATGCGGCTGCTATGGCTGCGATTTTTTCTTTTCCTGAAAGCCCGATATGCTGTGTCGGGCGTTTATTGTTTTCGCCTGTAAGACCCGACATATCATAGACGGTATGACCGTCGTCCACGTAGGGCTTTTTCTTCGGCTTCGGTTTTTTCTCGGGCTTATTCATCAGTCTTCTCGCCTTCCTCCGACTCAACGGGTGGAGTATAGGGAGTAAGATCATACTCATCACCGTGATCCATAATCTCGGTATCGTAAAGGTGACACGCAACGAAGTGTCCCGCCTCCGCCTCTACGTAGCGGGGAGCCTTTGCCGCACAGACGCCCATACACTTTGAGCATCTGGTATGGAATTTACAGCCAGAGGGAGGATTTGCGGGAGAAGGAATATCTCCCTCAAGAATAATCCTTTTCATCTTTACGTCGGGATCGGGTACGGGAACTGCAGAGAACCGCGCCTGTGTATAGGGATGCAGGGGATTTCTGAAAATGCCTGCGGTGTCGCCCATCTCCATCATATTACCGAGATACATAACCATAATTCTGTCGGTTATATACTTAACTACCGAAAGATCGTGAGAGATGAATATATAGGTCAGACCCATCGTGGTCTGAAGCTCCTTAAGCAGATTGATGATCTGCGCCTGGATCGATACGTCAAGAGCACTTACAGGCTCGTCACATATCACAAGCTTCGGCTTCACGGCAAGGGCTCTCGCAATACAGATACGCTGACGCTGTCCACCGGAGAACTCGTGGGGATAGCGATCGTAAAACTGAGGACGGAGTCCGCACTTCTTCATAATGTCAAGCACATAATCGTGAACCTCATCCTTAGGAACAATATGATGCTGACGAACTGCCTCGCCGATGATATTACCTACCGTCATTCTTGGCGACAGGCTTGAATAGGGGTCCTGAAAAATAAGCTGCATATCGGTGCGGTATTTCTTCATCGCAGACTTACTGAGGCCTGTGATGTTATTACCTTCAAAGTAGATCTCACCGTCGGTGATGTCATACAGCTTCAGGATAGTTCTTCCAAGAGTCGTTTTACCGCATCCTGACTCTCCTACGATACCGATGGTCTTTCCCCTCTCGAGAGTAAAGCTGATATCGTCCACCGCACGTAAATAGGCGGTAGGTCTGCCGAAGAAATCGGTGGCAATCGGGAAATATTTTTTTAAATGCTCCACACGTAAGACCACGTCCTTTGAGGAGGATACAGTTACCTTTTCCTCGGAAACGGGTGCGGAGTCGGTTACAGAATTATCTTTCTTTTGCTCAATCATTTTGCATCCGCCTTTTCTTCATACAAATAGCAGGAAACCCAATGGGTATCGCTTACCTGAACGCCTGCGGGATATTCTCCCTCGCATTTCTCCACGCATTTGCTGCAGCGGCTCTTGAAATAGCAGGAGTTGGGAAGATTGATAGGGTTGGGAACCTGTCCCGGAATAGAATAGAGGGGCTCGTTTACGTCGGAGTTTATCATAGGCTTGCTCTTCTGAAGTCCTATGGTATAGGGGTGCAGGGGGTTGTGGAAGATATCGTGGGCAGTTCCCTTTTCGATAACTCGTCCCGCATACATTACTACAACCTCGTCAGCCATCTCTGCAATTACGCCGAGATCGTGGGTTATCAGCATAATCGAGCAGCCCTGCTTTTTCTGCAGGTCCTTCAGAAGCTCAAGGATCTGAGCCTGAATGGTAACGTCAAGCGCCGTTGTGGGCTCGTCTGCAATAATAAGCTTTGGGTCGCCTACAAGTGCCATGGCGATCATTACTCTCTGACGCATACCGCCCGACAGCTCGTGAGGATAGCTTGCATAGGTATGCTCGGGCATAGAGATGCCGACCTTCTTGAGCATTTCAATAGAGTGTGCCTTCGCATCCTCGGCGGAGATGCCAGGATTATGAATGAAGGATGCCTCGTCAAGCTGATAGCCGATCGTAAATACGGGATTAAGGCTTGTCATAGGCTCCTGGAAGATCATAGTAATATCCTTACCACGAATGCGGTACATCTCGGCGGTGGGTGTTTTCGCAATATCATAGCCGATATCACGTCCGTCCTCGGTCTGACCGAGATCGCCTGCATTAAAGCGGATCTGTCCCTCTATGACCTGTCCCTGAGGTGCCTGAACGAGCTGCATGATCGAGAGCGAGGTAACGCTTTTACCGCAGCCCGACTCTCCTACGACGCCAACGATCTTACACTTGGGAATATCGAAGGACACGCCGTTTACAGACATAACGGTGCCGTTGTCTGTGAAGAAGCAGGTTTTAAGCGAATCTATTTCAATGAGATTACGATTATCTCTCATAGGAACGGTATATTCAGCCAACGTACGGGGCTTTCTCTTCTCCGCCTCGTAATGCTTCATCTGCTTTATGTTATATCGAATGATAGCACGGCTGTCTTTTACAGATAAATAATTACCTTTTTGTTTCATTGATACGAAAATTCCTTTCTATGCCAATGGCATATTCGGAGTTAATAATTTTACTTTCTTGCCTTGGGGTCCATAGCGTCACGCAGACCGTCACCTACGAAGTTGAATCCGAGAACGGCGATCACGATCATAAATCCTGCGGGCAACCACATATTCACGTGGTAGGAAAGAACCTGAGGATCGTTTGCGGTTGCGATCATAGTACCCCACGCAGCCTTGGGCAGCTGAACGCCGAGGCCGAGATAGCTGAGGGTGGACTCATAAAGAATTACGCTGCCGAGGCCGAGCGTCATAGACACGATAAGCTGAGGCATAACGTTGGGGATGAGGTGGAAGAAGATCTTACGCCAAATTGAAAGACCCATAACCTCGGTGGCGGTGATATACTCCTGCTCCCTGAGCGAGAGGATCTGTCCTCTTACAAGACGTGCCACACCACTCCAGCTGAATATGGTGATGATAACCATTAAAATATAAATTCTCTGATCGGGCTCGATATTCCAGGAATCGATCATAGCAGAGGCGATAAGCAGAATGGGAAGCATTGGGATACAGTTGAAGATATCCACTATTCTCATAATAAGCTGATCCACCCAGCCGCCGAAGTATCCCGAAATTCCGCCGAGGACCACGCCGATGAGCGTTTCGAGAATAACAACGATAAAGCCGATGGTAAGCGAAATTCTTCCGCCATACATCAGACGAACGAAAACGTCCATACCCTTATCGTCTGTTCCGAGAAGATGCTCCTTGTCGGGAGAGGCATAGTTGTTGATACCGCTGACGTGCTCAAGCTGCTCAACCACCTCGATCTTATCACCGTTTTCATCGGTATACTCATAGGTTTGATAAATAAAATTGGAAACCTCTGTTCTATCAACCGTTTCCTCACCCCACTTCTGATAGATAACGGGGCCGAGGAAGGAGAAGAGGAAGAGGAATGTGATCATCAGAATACCCACGATAGAAAGCTTGGATCTGAAGAATCGACGCATAACGAGCCTTATGGGGCTCATCTCCTGATAGGTTTCCTCCTGCTCGTCTGTAACGGTAACGGGAGCTTCGTCATTCTCTGTTGAGGCGATGAACTGTTTATCCTTTTCTGACATCTCTTAACCTCACTTTCCAAGCTTGACACGGGGGTCAACGATAGAATACATAATATCGGAGCAAAGCGTACCGATAACCGTCAGCACCGCAAGGAACATATTGTATCCCATAATAAAGGGAATGTCGCCCCGATTCATTGCGTCCAGCGCAATGTTACCGATACCGGGCAG
>JAZQDF010000241.1:0-5402 GCA_045546635.1 Eubacteriales bacterium | reverse complement strand
CATCCGCCTTCCCACCCTGGCAACCGAGATGGGTGCCCTGCAGGAGAGAATCACCTCTACCAAGCGTGGCTCTATCACCTCGGTACAGGCGGTTTACGTTCCTGCGGACGACCTTACCGACCCTGCACCTGCCACCACCTTCGCACATCTTGACGCGACGACGGTTCTCTCCCGTTCCATCGCATCTCTCGGTATCTATCCCGCGGTAGATCCCCTTGACTCCACCTCCAGAATCCTCTCTCCCGACGTGGTAGGCATCGAGCATTACGAGGTTGCCCGCGACGTACAGAAGATCCTTCAGAGATATAAGGAGCTGCAGGACATCATCGCGATTATGGGTATGGAGGAGCTTTCAGAGGAGGATAAGCTTATCGTATCGAGAGCGAGAAAGATCCAGCGTTTCCTCTCCCAGCCCTTCAGCGTTGCCGAGCAGTTCACGGGTATGGAGGGACGCTACGTTCCCATCAAGGAAACCATTCGTGGCTTCCGCGAGATTCTTGACGGCAAGCACGACGACCTGCCCGAGTCGGCATTCCTCTTCGTAGGAACCATCGACGAGGCTGTTGAGAAGGCAAAGTCCATCAAGGGAGCTTAAGCTATGAAGGAGTTTCATATAGAGATCGTTACCCCCGACGGCGTAGCCTTCGACGGTATGGTCGAGAGCCTGTTGGTTCGCACCGATGACGGCGACGTTGAGATCCTTGCAAACCATACCGACCTGCTCGCAGCAATCGATACGGGCAGAGCCAGGATCATCGTAGGCGGCGAGAAGAAATTCGCCTCGGTAAGCGGTGGATTCCTTGCTGTAAACGGAGGTGAGGCAAAGCTTTGTGTCATTACCTTCGAATTTGCCGACCAGATCGACCTTCACCGTGCCGAGCAGGCAAAGGCAAGAGCTGAGGCGGCCCTTAAGGTTGCCAAGGACGACCGCGACGAGCGAGTTGCTAAGGCAAAGCTTGCCAGAGCTGCCAGCCGTATCCACGTGGGAAATATGAAATAGAATATCAAAAAGAGCGATTTTGAAAATCAAGGTCGCTCTTTTTTTATTTTTATTCGAGCATACCAAATATCAAAAAAATTAATAATATCAAAAAATCGATAATCACGGCAAAAAGCGGCTTTTTTCCAAAAAGGCATATTGTTGTTTTTTTGCCCGTTTTTTTAGCAATCTTGCACAACAAAAAAGAATTTTTTTACAAAATAATGACCATTTTTGAAAAATCAAGATTGTTTTTTGATTTTTTTTATGATACAATGTATATGGATAAGTATTAAAAAATAAACATCCATTAAGGAGGCATATTCCATGAAAAAAGTAAAATGGGAAAAAATACTTGCCATCGTTCTGACACTTTCTATGATCGTGCCGATGATGTTTGTATTCCCCGTTTCCATCAGTGCGGCTGAGGAAGAGGATCCGTATACCTACAGGCTTAACGTATCCAATCTTGATACCTTCCCTGCAGGCGGAATGGATAACGGAGACTATGTAAAGGCAGGTACAGATGATTTCTTTACCGTTATTTATAGCGAAAAGGCTAAGGTAGAGACCAGCGATAAGACCTTCAGCGACGGTCAGTTCTCCAGCAAGAGAATCGCCTGGGGCGATAAGACCACCGTTGGTGACGAGATACTTAACGCAGTTAAGATCAAAACGCTGGGCTCGGGCACAGTAAAGATCTGGTGGGTATGCGGCGGTACGGTTACCGACTCTACCGAAATCAGACAGGTTGCCCTCTTCTCTGCCGACGGCAGAATCGTATCCCAGACCAGCATTTCCGAGGCGAACACCACTCCCTCCGGCGACGACGGCTTGAAGAACGATCTCTTCGTCTCCGAGCTTCAGATCCCCGAGGCAGGTGTTTATTACTTAGGTAATCTCGACGGCAGCAACTACTTCTATCAGATCGCCGTTAAGGATAACGAGGACGGTGCTACTCCTCCCGCAAGAGAGGCCTGGGCGAACGTTGCAGCTCCCGCCATCACCGCCGCAAGAGATAACGGTACGGGCAACATTGTCGTTGACGTTAACGCCGTTGTAGGTCACGACGGTGCAGACGAGCTTCTCGTTCACCTCTATAAAGACGGCCAGCTTATAGCTACCAAGGGCTCGGTTATTGAAAAGAGCTCTCACAGGCTCGTCTTCACTCCCGCAGATTCGGGTGACTATACGGTTAAGGCAGAGCTCCTTCGCGAGGGCTGTGATAACAAGGCCGGTGCCGAGACAGGAGTAAGCTTCGTTTACGTTCTTGCTGCTCCCTACCTCTCCAGCGTTACCAGCATTGGCAATGGCTCGGTTGAGCTTAAATGGAATCCCGTTCACGAGGCAGAGGCCTTCGGAATCTACGTTAACGGCGAGAAGGTAAATACCGCGAGTGCAGATGCAACCTCCTTCGTTGTTCCCGAGCTTGTAATCGGCAGCGAATACAGCTTCACCGTTTCCGCACTTCGCGGCAGCGAGGAGGTAAAATCCTCTACTCTGACTGCCATCGTAACCGAAGAAAAGCAGATCACCTGGGGCTTCACCGTTTACGGTCCCTCCGCATCCGAAGATAAGAACGGCCTTGAGGGCAATCTTAACGAGGACGGCGAGGTTACTCTTTACTCTAAGGGAAACGGCGGTAAGATCCAGCCCGAGAAGAACGACGGTCTTGCATTCTATTATACCGCAATTCCTACCGAGTACAACTTTACCCTTCGTGCAAGAGTAAGCGTTAACTCCTGGGAGCTCAGTAACGGTCAGGAGGGCTTTGGTCTTATTGCAATGGACCGTCTTCCCACCCCCGATACCGATCCATACGACTACTGGAACAACTCCTATCTTGCAGGCTCAACTAAGATTGAGTATAAGTACAACTCCGACACAGACGAGCTTGTTGACAACAAGGTGGTTGACGACTCTCTGATGAAGTTCTCGATGAAGCTTGGTATCGGTGTCGTTTCGAGAACGGGCCTTACTCCCGATAACATCCTTGCAATATCCAAGGGTGACAGCAACGCTATCAAGAACTTCTTCACCTCCAGATACTATCCCCTTGACAGAACAGCGGCAGACATCTGCAACGAGAAGGGTACCTACAACGTTATCGGTAATTATACTAACGAATCTGCCCCTCTCGGCACCTTTGAGGAGCGTTTCCTTATCACCGAATATATTATGGAGATCAACAAGAGCAACACGGGTTACCTTATCTCCTACTTCAACGCTGAAACAGGCGAGCTTGTAAGCTCCAAGCAGTATTACGATCCCGAGGCACTCAACCAGCTTGATAAGGACTTCGTATACGTTGGTATGTTCGTATCAAGAAACGCCAATATCACATACTCTGACGTTGAGCTCAGCACCATACTTGCATCCGAGGATGCGGAGCGTGAGTATCCCGAAACAACCTACGTAACTCCTACCGTTTCTGTCAACTCGGGCAGCGTTACCACTACCGACAAATACGAGCTTATCGTAGATGCCAACGTTATAGGTAATCTTACCGTTAAGTACAGAGACAAGATCATCGTTGAGAACGAGAAGCTGGATCTTTACGAGAGATTCAGAACCACGATCGAGCTCCTTGATTATGAAGAGAATTACATTAACATTGAGTTCACTCCCGATCCCGATCAGTTCCTTGGTGATTTCGTCGAGCTTTCCAGCACTAAAACGCTTTACGCAACTCACCTTCTTATGTATAACCGCGGTAACTACCACAGAAAGACGCTTTACATCTCCCCTGACGTTGAGCCCTATACCACAACGGCTGACGGTACGAGAGAAAATCCCTTCGACATCTTTACCGCTCTTGAGAACGCATATCCCGGCCAGACCCTCGTTCTTATGGAGGGTACCTACAAGCCCGGTGCAGCTCTTAAGATCGAGAGAGGTATGGACGGAACCCCGGATGCATACATCAGACTCGTTGCCGATCCCGAGGCGACCAGCCGTCCCGTAATTGATTTTGAGAAGCTTTATTCCGGCTTCACTCACGGCGGTGACTATTGGTACTTCTACGGCTTCGACGTTACCGGCTCTATGGATATGCAGAAGGGCTTCCAGATTTCGGGTAACTATAACATCCTTGATCAGATCAACGCCTACGAAAACGGTAACACCGGTATTCAGCTCAGCCGTCTTTCCGGCTCTGACAACTACGAGGACTGGCCCAGCCACAATCTCATTCTTAACTGTACCTCCTACCGCAACTACGACGGTGGCTTTGAGGATGCAGACGGCTTTGCTGCAAAGCTTACCATAGGCGACGGCAACGTATTTGACGGCTGTATCGCATACAACAACGCAGACGACGGTTGGGACCTTTACGCTAAGGTAGGTACAGGTCCTATCGGCTCCGTAACCATCCGTAACTGTATTTCCTACGATAACGGACGTGTTCCCGGTGCAGGCAGCAAGACGGGTAACGGTAACGGCTTCAAGCTCGGCGGCGAGAGCATCACCGGTAAGCACGTGCTTGAAAACTCTATCGCGTTCAACAATCTTGCAAAGGGTATTGACTCTAACTCCTGCCCCGACATCATCGTTAAGAACTGCATAAGCTTTAATAACGGCAACTACAACGTAGCACTTTACACCAACAACGCTACCGACACCGCATTCGTTGCAAGCGGCGTTATCTCCTTCAGAACCGATAAAACCCAGATAGGCGAGAACCTTAGTCCTAAGGGTAGCCAGGTTGTGGGAGATTATATGAATGCCTCCACCTTCTACTGGAATGCTGACGGCGGCTACTCCATCAACACGGCAGGCGAAAGGATTACTGCTGATATGTTCGTAAGCCTTGAGTTCAAGGGCTGGACAAGAAACGAGGACGGCACTATCAATCTCGGCGGCTTCCTTGAGATCAAGGACAACGTTCCCGAGGGTGCGAAGGGCTGTAAGCTCGGCGGTCAGGCATCCGCTGTGATCACTCTTCCCGAGGATGAGGAATGTAGCTTCGGAAGAAGCTGGGCAAACCTTGATAAGTATGCTCACTGGCACGAGTGCGAGTGCGGAAACAAGTCACAGGTTACAGAGCACACCTTCATCTGGGTAATTGATAAGCCCGTTGTAGGCAACAAGGAGGGCCAGAAGCACGAGGAATGTACCGAGTGTGGCTACAAGAGAGCCGCTATCTCCATCTATCCCGACGCTCCTGTTAATCCTCCCACAGATGATGGCGAGGATGAAATTGAAACTCCTGACGATCCCTCCGACAATACTCCCGAGCCCGAGAAGCTTGGCTTCTTCGAGAGAATATGGCAGGCGATTCTCAACTTCTTCAGAAGGCTTTTTGGTCTTGATAAGGAAGCCTACCTTGTAAAGCACCATTTTAGATTCTGATAATCAGCTATTCCCCGCCGACCTTACGCTTCATACGTAATTCGGCAAACAAATAAAAGTCGGAGGCCAAGCG
>JAZQDF010000240.1:0-10876 GCA_045546635.1 Eubacteriales bacterium | reverse complement strand
TTAAAGGGTTTTGATATGAAATTAAAGAAAAACGACATTATTGAATCGCAAATTATTGATATAACAAATCTGGGCTTTGGCGTTGCCAAGATTGACGGTGCAGTGGTGTTTGTATCGGGTACCGTTCCTCAGGACGTAGCGAAGATAAGGATTATAAAGGTGGGCTCCTCCTACTCTGTAGGCAGGATTGAGGAGATGATCGAGCCCTCTCCCCTGCGATTTGAGGGCAGATGTGCCAACGGCGGATGCCGCAGCTGTGCCTACAAATGCCTCTCTTACGAATTTGAAAAGGGACTTAAGGAGGAGGCCGTTCGTCAGATATTCAAAAAGTGCGGTCTTGAGGGCGTAACTGTAATGCCGCTTGTGGCTTCTCCAATTGAAGAAGGCTATCGTAACAAGGCACAGTATCCCATCAGCCGCGACAAAAACGGCGAATACGTTATAGGATTTTTTGCACCGAAGAGTCATCGCGTCACCGAGGCGGCAGACTGCCCTCTCGCCCCCCGTATATTCAGCGAGATCATTGGTGTGCTTCGCTCCTTCTTCGCAAAATATGACCTTTCGGTCTACAATGAGGAGTGTGGCGAGGGGCTTCTCAGGCATATTTATCTTCGCCGAGGTGAAATTTCGGGCGAGGTGCTGCTCACCCTTGTGATTAATGGCAGCTCCCTTCCCCACTCCGACGAGCTTGTAAAGATAATAACCGAGAGATTTGCAGATATTGTGGGCATTCTGCTTAACGTGAATGAGAAAAACACCAATATTATTCTCGGCGACGAATATATTACCCTGTTCGGCAGGGATTACATCTTTGACACCCTGGGCGGCGTGACGCTGAAGATCACCGCACCGTCCTTCTACCAGGTAAACCGCAAGGCAGCCGAGCTTCTCTACGCCAAGGCTAAGGAGCTTGCCGCACCGACGAAGGAGGCTCTGCTTCTTGACCTGTACTGCGGTGCAGGCTCTATCGGTCTGTCAATGGCAGACGACT
Source organism: Eubacteriales bacterium (assembly GCA_045546635.1). Classification (GTDB taxonomy): domain Bacteria; phylum Bacillota; class Clostridia; order Oscillospirales; family CAG-272; genus UBA1740. The sequence goes on along the minus strand of JAZQDF010000240.1, from coordinate 9,885 downwards.
GCGGCGAGGTTATCGGCATTGAGATCGTAGAGAGTGCGGTCGAATGTGCCACCTACAACGCTGAGATCAACCACATACACAATGCCTCCTTCTACGCGGGTGATGCAAGCGATACGAAGAAAATCCTTGAACCCGCCGAGAAGATCAGAGGCGAGAAGATCAAGCCAAGCATTGTCGTGCTTGATCCCCCTCGTGGAGGCACCACTGCCGAGCTTATCGAGCATATTTCAGGCCTTAATCCACAAAGAATAGTTTACATTTCCTGCAATCCGGCTACCCTGGCACGCGATATGGTGGCGTTCAAGAAGTTTGGATACGTGGGAAGCGAAGTAACACCCTTCGATTTGTTCCCTCTCACAGGACATGTTGAAAGTGTAGTTTGTCTCACGAGAAAATGAGCCGAAATCGGCTTAAAATAGGCAAAATTGAGCTTTTTTGAGTGGTTTTGAGATAAAATTCCAAAAAATCGGTGTTCAAAATTGAAAATCACCCTGATTTTTGAAAGGGACAAAAGTGATTTTTGAGCAAACCTCAAAAGTTCATTTTACAGCAGTAATGGTTAACATATCGAGAGGAAAGAGCGATGAATAAAAAGCAAAAGCAACAAAGACTAAAAATACTATTAGACATTCTAATAATCCTTCCATTTGTTCTGTCCTTTTCCTTACTGTTGGTCTATGGTTTTACAGAACGTTTGTACCTTTGGTTGATTGCGTTATCTTCCTTTTCTTGGTTCTTGTTAACAGCAGTGTATGTGTACATATTGATTACAAACAAGAAGATTATTATAAAGCAGGGTGCTTTCTACAAAGGAAAGCCTATAACAAAAAATGAGACAACTTTCTTTGCCTATATGTTTGCCGTGATTTTTCTAGCTCTTGGTACTATGCTTTTCATTATGTTTTTTAGAGAAATCTGCGGTTAATTCCTTTACAAAAATATACCTTTTGGACTTACAACCCCCGTTTTGGACCGAGTTTTATACCTTTTGGTCTTATGAGCCACGTTGAGAGTGTCGTTTGTCTCACAAGGAGATAATATATGTTAGCAAAAGCAATTTATTTAGGCTATTACCCGCTTGGCGGAGATTTGGAAATTGATGGTATAAAAATCATGCAATTTGAATGGAAAACCTTGCACCGCCCGACCATTTTTTCTTTTGGGAAAATAATTCAAGGCGAAAGCCCTACATTTTCGCCTGTTTTCGTTGTGACAGAAAATGAAAAAACAGTTTTCTTTTTGGCAAATGAATGTGGTATAGGTAAGTATCATATTTGGTCTTTTTCTGAAAAAGTTGTCAAAAAATTGCGTGAACATAAAAAACTGCGAATTGAAAAATGAGACTTTAAGGCATTACAACCCCCGTTTTTGACAGGTTTTGAGACCTTTTGGAGTCTTGACCCACGTCGAAAGTGTCGTTTGTCTGACAAGAAAATGAGCAAAAATCGCCTTAAAATGGACAAAATTAAGCCGTTTCGAGCGATTTTGAGATAAAAATTCAAAAAATTAGTGTTCAAAATTTAAAAATGCCCCAAGTTTGCGTTGGGACAAATGTGATTTTTGAGCAAAACTCGAAACTTCAATTTATATCCGTTTAGTATAACATATCAAAAGGAGCTTTTTTGATGAATCTGATCTTGATAATATTTTTAGTAATTTATGTTGTAGGGATAATTGCTATTTCCCTGAGGCTTCACGATATTATAAAGAATCCTGACAAATACGAAGATTTGGAGCTTGAAGCAAGGGTGGCAGACAAGGTGAAAAATACCAAGTATTGCAATTTTTTTAAATCCCTTTCTCATCAATACGCCTGTATTTTGTTTATTCCAAGTTGGTTATTATTCGGGTTGTTAAGCTACCTTGCTCTACGCTTGATACATAAGATAATGGCTGGCGAAAGTGAACTTATTATGCTTGGTGGCACTATGGCCGGGCTTGTTCCTGTACTGTTTTTAGGTATAGTTCTTATTTTCATTATCGCCTACTTCATTAAAACTCCTTTTTTCGCTATTGCTATCGATGACGCATGGTGCTTCGGCGGCAGGGCAAAAAACATAAAAGTCGGTTTTATTTGCTTGCTCGTTTCATTCGTTTTATTATTTCCATTTTTCAGTCTTTCTGCAAATTGCTACGTACATTTTGACGACGAGGGAATTAATTCATCTACATATTTCGAGCTTGGAGAAACCTATACCCCATACGAGGACGTGCTTCACGCCAAAGTTTGGATATTACACAAGGAAAACGGCACCCCCGATGCCGTTAATTATCAAGTTACTTTGCCAAACGGTGTAACGCTTGATATCGCGGGCGTTAACACTAAGGTTACGGATGAAACCCTCAAGTTTCATAAACTACTTGAAGAAAATGGAACTTGCGAGATTGAGGTTGAGCCGATCACAGATGAGGATATGGAATATTTAAAGGAGCACGCTTCTCCTGAAAAGTTGGAAATTATCAAATACATTTTTGAAGGATTTCACTAACAAGACGAAATGGTTGCTTTGAGACAAACTTGTTCCACATCTATTTTTCGACTGTTTTGAGGCCTTTTGGAGTCCCCGCCCATGTCGAGTCCGGCGTGTGTCTCACACGACGACTCGACAACTAAGTTCGCCTGCGGCGGGTGAAGGTGCTACGCAGTGAAGTTTCGGCTGCCGCCGAAGTGAAGTTTGCACCGCTCGCGGTGCAAGTGATGATTAGTTTGGGGCGAACTTAACTTCACTTTGCGAGTGAAACGAGCCAAACTTCCCTGTGAGCGAAGCGAACAACTTCACTACGAGCGAGAGCGAGTTACTTCACCTTATAACATATCGAGAAAGGAAGTGATAAAATGGAGATATATGCAACAGATTTGCATTTTTTAGGCGACACGCCAAAAGATCGGGTTTATGATTATTGCGTGCACGGAAAAGTCATTTTCAAGATTGATGGTCGCAATCTGTCAAATGACGATTCGGATTGGTGTGTAAGTGCTTCTGCATATCGCTTTTTACACTCGTTATTTGAAAATCATTTTCTTGGTGCTGAAGAACAAATGATTCCTTGTTGCGGACACCTTTTAATTCCATCAAAAGATAAAATGAGCGTGACCATCAGCGGCTGTCCAAATGGAATAGATTTTGACATCATACATGAAGATAAGAATATTATCATTCGCACACAGGACGGCACTACATATACGGTAACTTTTGAAGATTATAAAGCTTCCGTTCTCTCCTATGCAAAGCAGATAGAAGACTTTTATCATCAAAACCCACCAAGGCAATTTGAAGACCGATTTGCCCAAGATGGCTTTTCTGCCTTTTGTAACGAATGGTATCGTCTCACAGGCAAGGCCGCCGATTTAGGAGATTGCATTCCCAAAATACCAACAGTTGTATTTGATGATTACGATTCTTATACAGAAAATGAGATCGCCGGCATTTCTCCAACCGGAATATCGTTAAAGAATATGAAATTCATTAATTTCAGGGAATGTGCATACAACTTTCAACAAGTTCACGGGGGTAAGGGTTCTTGTGTGGCAGAACGAGACATAACAGGTGCGAACCTGTCGTTTGGATTTTACACAGCCCCCAAAACCACTCATATATTCTTCTTGCCAAAGAGCAAAATTAAGGAGTTTTTCTCAAAGAAAAATACCGTTCAGCGTTTTCACGATTTACAAAAGCAAATAGAATCGTTTGGTTTTACAACGCAGGATATGAGTTAATTTGTGTAAAGAATACTCTTTAAAACACACCTTTCAGAGCCAATGCTTATGCTTTGGGTCGCACTTCTTACGAAAAACGAAAGGAAACAGCTTATGAAAAAGGGGCCGTCTTATTCAAAGCGAGAGAGGCAAATCATCTCGCTGGGATATTTATGGCGTTGGGGCAGTATTGCGATCATATTGATAATTCCCGTTATTGCTTTTGGAATTTGCAGTCTGTTCAACATCCCCGAGCAGACAAAGGGTTATATTATCTTTTTATCCGCGGGAATAACGATGCTTTGTGTTGCCGTTTACGAAATAGTCGGCACCGTGCTCGGATTCAAGCATTTGCTCGTTGCCCTGCAGCTGATGTACCACTTGCCTGCACAAAGTCTAAATCCAAGAAGAGATTGGACGAAGGCAGAAAAGCGTGAGTATATTGGCGTCGGCATAATTTTTGCCGCTCTGGGAATTGCCATTATTATAATTTTTACCTTGATGCATCTGGGAATAATTAACTGATATATTTCAGAATGCGGGAAGCAAAATCAAGCCGGTTTTAAAGCAAAGCCGCGGAGCATCCACATTATGAAGGAGTATACATATTATGAAAAAGAAAAAGACCGCAGGCAAGGTCGGCGAGGCCCTGCTTGAGGGACTGATCGAAATAGTATTAACCCTCGCCTGCTTTGGCGTCGGGGCGTTGATCTTCGGTCTGCTGGGAATTGATCTTGACTCGGCAGGAATAAGCGATGACGCGATAATACTGATCGGCATTATTGCAATTGTGGTTATCGCCGTAGCGATATGCTCTATCGTAAAGCTCATCAAGAAAAAAGCAGGAACGAAGAACGAGGCGAAAAATACTGAAAACAATTATTCAAGTAATTAAGGAGATATTATGTTAGACATTTTTATCAGCTACAGACGAGAGAGCGGCTACGGTATGGCGAGGCTGTTGTACGAGCGTTTTGATGCACTCAATCTTGAGGTGTTCTTTGACGTGGAGAAGCTGAAGAGCGGTCATTTTGATACGAAGCTGTACGAAAGCATTGAAGAGGCGGAGAATTTTCTGCTGATGCTTTCTCCGGGGGCGATGGACAGGTGTTGTGAAAGCGAGGACGATTGGGTTCGTCTTGAGGTAGAGCACGCCATCGCAAAGAACAAGAACATTATTCCTATTATGATGCCCGGATTTACCTGGCCCGAAAATCTCCCCGAGAGTATGAAATCCCTGCCGGGCTACAACGACGTTCGCATCGTGCACGAATATTTTGAGGCCGCGGTTACCAAGATCCTCAATATGCTTGTCGGCATTGATACCCAAAGGCAAAAGCCCTCCCGCCAGGCAGCTCCTTCTGCAGAGAGAACCGAGAATACATACTTCTACTTTGAGGATGAGAAGGAGAAGAAGCGTCTTAAGATCCAGCAGAATCTTATGCGGGAGTTTGACGCTGACACCTACAAAAAGGCAGAGGACGAGTACGACAAGCTTTACATCCTTGACGTCGGCTCTAACAACGGCGATTTTATTATGGACAGAATCGGCAGGATCGACAAGCTCAGACTGCTTATCGGTCTTGAAAACGACGCCGCCACCGTTGATGCGGCTAATCAGAAATACGGCGTCGATGGCAAGATCGCCTTCTATCAGCAGAACGTAGAGGACGAGAATCTTGGCGAGCGTATCGAGAAAATTCTTGAGGATGTTGGAGTTGAGAAATTCAATCTTATCAATATCAGTATGGTTATACTTCATCTGAAAAATCCCTACCGTCTTCTCAAGGTGCTTCGCAGCTATCTTGCCAAGGGTGGAATGATAATCATCAAGGATATTGACGACGGACTAAATCTGGCGTATCCCGATGATACGAAGGATTTTGAGCGTATCATTAACATCTGCGTATCCAACGATACCTCGGGCTACCGCCACAGCGGAAGGCAGATATACACCCTGCTGAAGCACGCGGGATACAGCCAGGTATGTCTTGAGAAAATGGGGCTCTCTACCGTAGGAATGGACTACGACGAGCGAGCAGCTCTGTTCGATACATATTTCTCCTTCATTTTAGAGGATCTTAAAATTATGCGGGAGCGTTATCCCGAAAAGGAAACCGTTCGCGAGGATTACGAATGGTACCGCAAAAATTATGAAGCGATGGAAGAACGCTTCCAGGACGATGCATTCTTCTTTACCCTTGGATTTATAATCTATACGGCGAAGAAGAGGTAGATTTATTAGTAAAGGAGCCTGTAATGGATTTCAGGGCCAAGATTTTTGACGGGCTGTCGGCTCGCGAAGTATATGAAATAGTCAGGGCGAGGCAGGAGATATTCCTGATGGAACAGCGAATTGTTTGCCGCGACTTTGACGGGGTGGATTACGACTCTCTGCACTGCTTTATCTGGCAGGATGACAGAGTGGTCGCATACCTGCGTGCGTTTATGCAAGACGGTGACGTTCACCTGGGCAGATTTCTCACCGTAAGGCACGGCGAGGGGCTTGGCAGACGGCTGATGGAGCTGTCGCTGCCTGTTGTTAAAGAGTATTTCGGCGACAAACCAATTGTGATACATTCGCAAAAGCACGCCGAGGGCTTCTACCTCAAATTCGGCTTCAGAACAACCTCCGACGTCTTTCTCGAGGAAGGCGTTGAGCACGTGAGAATGGCTTTAAATAACGATTGATGAAACGAAATCAATATGAAGAAAATGAAAGATAATTTAATAAAAATTTTTTCTATGTGTGAGTACGGTAACGGAATTCTGCTGTTGAAGCCTATAATGTACCAGGGGGCAGACCACAGCTTTTCCTTCTACGTTGAGAAGCGTGGAAACGGCTTTACCGTCAGCGACCGCGGTGAAACGCTTGAATATTTAAGTGAGAACCTAAATCCCGGGATATATGCCGAAAGGATCGAAGCTGTCTGCGAGAGATTTGAGATCACACTCACCGACGGAGCGTTTTACGGAAGGCTCGCCTCCATTGAATCGGGACAGACTATGAGAAATCTCTTTAAATTTATCGGTGCGATGAATATGATAGCTAATATTGATGCTTTTTGATGTCGTTTTTATTGTTGAAAAATGGAGAAAATATTATGAAAAGCAAGCACAATAACACAAATGATAAATGCATTAGTCTCCCCTCCCTCTCCTTACATTCCTCGCATATTACTTATAAAAAACCACACAATCTTGTGTTTGCATATATAAGTGACTTGCACTTAGATTTTAAATTGAAAAATAACGGTTTATCAATTGATAAACCGTCGGAAGTTCGTAAATACTTTAAGTCTTTAATCCAAAAAATGTATAGACCGATTCCTGCCGAATTGGAATTAGATAGAAAAATAATATTTCTTGGAGATGTGTCCTTTAACTTTAAAGTATTTAAATTATTCTTTGAAACATACCGAGAATTGATATCGGATGATACCTTTCTTGTTTTAGGAAATCACGAGTTATGGAATATTAATGAAAACTATAAAACAATTGATGAAGTTGTTGATAATTATCGAGTTTTTTTATCAAATTTAAAACCAACAATCACATTACTCGAAAATCAACTTTGGTTTCCGAATGAAAAAAAGGCACTTTATTCTGAAAAGGAAATATTGAGATTAAGTAAAGCAAAAATAAATGCACTTTTCAGCCATAACGATTATGCCATTTTTGGCGGCATTGGTTTTGCTGGCAACAACAAGCATTTCAATCAAACAAACCACATTTATCAAAAAGCACCTATAACAAGATCTGATGAAATATTAAAATCAAAAAATATCGATGTTTTACATAAAAAACTCAAAGAAATCGCATATGATAGGTTTGTTTTTTTTGCTACTCATATGCCTATGAGCGATTGGTCCAACGATTCTTATATTCCAGGTTGGACTTATTTACATGGACACACTCACAAAAATTATTGTTGCGTGAATGCAAGTAAAAAGGTCTATGCAAACAATCAAATCGGCTATGAAGATGTTCTGTTTTCTCTAAAATACATAATAGACAAAAAAAGCATCAATTTAGATTTCTATGAAGATGGAATACACGAAATTTCTTGCAGAGAATATATTGCGATAAATGCAAAGCTAGGCATTTACCTTGATTTTAATAGAGAATATGATAAAATGTATATGATTAAGAAAAACGGATTATATATGTTTTTCGTTATTCTTTCAAATTATTGCTCATTGAAAATTCTTTGCGGAGGACAAATCCGTAACACTGCCCACGACCTGCAATACTATTATGATCATTTATGCGAATACGCTAAAAACGTTGCTTTGTTTTTAGAACCATATCATAGAATTCAACGTATACTATCCGAAGAAATCAAAAAAATAGGAGGGTCTGGTTGGATTCACGGAAGTATCGTCGATATTGATTATTATAATCACATCTTTGTAAATCCTATTGATGGCTCTATTGTACCATATTATGCAAAATCTATGACCAGCAAGTACGTATACAATAGTATTCCAGCACTTTTAAAAAGCAAAGCTCCTCGTTTATACTCCCGTTATTTAAAAGAAGATAGCTTGAATGCTTTGCCCATTCTTTTCACTTCCATTATTCCTGTGGATGGCGAAAAACCTATTCTGGTCGAAGACACAAGAATGTACTCCTTATCTTTGAAAATTAAAGAGCTACAATTCGTAATTGAAAAAAAAGTAATTAGAGTATGGAGTGATGATCTAATAGAAGAATTCACTTATGAAAAGAGAAAAAAGAAATTACCAATTCCTGTACCTGAAGGTGACTTGATTGAAGCCCCCCCGGTTCAATCAGCAATTTTACAAAAAAATGTTAAGTCAGCAGAATCTAATACAATAAAAAGCCAAAGATTATTAAATTACATAAAAGAACTATCTAAATATAGTTCAACTATAAGCGTTATAAGTTATAATGTTTCAAATCGCAAAATCGAATACTTATGTAAAACTTGCAACTTTCGTTGGAAAGACACACCGAAAAAAGGGGAAGAAGTTTCAAAGATTTCTTGTCCTAAATGTAAGAATATGCATAAAATAACATAATCATAAAACCATACAAGGAGAAAAAATATGAGCAAGAAGACAACCTGGTACAAGGATATGGTATTCTACCAGATATGGCCCAGGTCATTCAAGGATGGCGACGGCGACGGAATGGGCGACCTGTACGGCGTGTATGAAAAGCTGGACTACATAAAGTCACTTGGCTGTGACGGTATATGGTTCTCGCCCCTGTATCCCTCGCCCGGAGTGGATTGCGGATACGATATCTCGGACTACCTCAATATTGCCGAGGAGTTCGGCGGTATGGACGCCTTCAAGCGTATGCTTGACGGAGCCCACGAGAGAGGTATGAAGGTTATTATGGACCTTGTCGTTAACCACACCTCCACCGAGCACGAGTGGTTCAAGAAGAGCCGAGAGCGTATTGAGCCCTACACCGACTACTACATCTGGCGTCCCGCAAAGAAGAACGGCGGAATACCCAACAACTGGGACTCGCTGTTTGAGGGCAAGGCCTGGGAGTGGGACGAGGTTCGCGGGGAATACTATATGCACCTCTTTGCCATTCAGCAGGCTGATCTTAATATGGACAATCCTCTTGTACGCGAGGAGGTAAAGAAAATACTGAGATTCTGGCTTGATATGGGTGTCGACGGCTTCAGAGAGGACGTAATCACCTTTATCTCCAAGCCCGAGGGACTGCCCAACGATAATCTGATGCCTGCATCCAAGGGTATCTTTATGTTCAACCACGGCCCCCACCTTCACGAATATCTTGAGGAATTCAAGCGTGACGTATTCGATAAATACGATGCTATGATTCTCGCCGAGGCACCTCTCGTAACACCCAAGAAGGCACTTGAATACATTGACGAGAATAACGAGCCCGTGCTTGATATGATGATCCAGTTTGCCACCCAGGAGGCAGACTCCTTTATGACCGACTATATTCATATGCCCTTCAACCTTAAGAAGCTGAAGAGAACCTATACCAAGTGGCAGAAGGAGCTTGAGGGCAAGGGCTGGAATATGCTCTATATCGAGAACCACGACCATCCCCGTATGGTATCAAGATACGGTAGCGAAAAGTACAGAGCCGAGAGTGCGAAGATGCTGGCTGTGTCCTACCTCTTCCAGAAGGGTACGCCCTTCATCTATCAGGGACAGGAGATCGGTATGACC
>JAZQDF010000239.1:0-2926 GCA_045546635.1 Eubacteriales bacterium | reverse complement strand
CATCAGCATTATCCATATAAGTCTTGATCATTTCGTTATATGAATATTTAGCAAGGAAATTGCCGTTATCATCATATACGTAGCCACCTATATTACCGCCAACGTTCTGATCAACGTAGCCTGCAAGGAAGGCAAGCGAGCCGCCGAGAACGTGAACGTACTCAAAGTTCTCGTTGGTGTAGCCGTATGGGCTGATAGTAGTTATACGGATATAGACCTTCTTACCTTCTGCAGTATAATAGTGACCGTCGTCGCCGAGTGTAATATCGATCTTATCGCCCTCTATCTCAAGATTAACGAGAGTCCTTCCCTCAAAGTCAAGCTTTTCGATATCAGCGGTAGCCTGAACCGTGATCCACTCAGCATAGTTGGGATCGAAGGGAGCATCGCCCGTACGCTCGATATTAAGAGAAACGGGAAACTGCTCGGTAAGAGAAATGCCGAGAACGTAAGGAGTCGCAGGATCCTGGATAATTATATCGAAGCTTCTGCCATCATACTCGCCTTCGCCACAATGCTCCTGCTGCACGAACATAGGAAGACCGTAGTAGCCAACGGTAGCATTGGCATCGTCGGTTTCAATAGAGATACGGTAAACACCTGCTGCACGAGCGTTAAATACAAAGAAGGTACGCTCATCCCAGCTGCAAACGGGGTTATATTCTCCCACGCCAACACCGTATGCAAGGGTGTTATCGGGAACGGCACCGTATATCTCAGAAATAATCTTCGGATTACGAACGGTAACATTAACAGACGTAATATCCTCAGAGAGCCTATACTCGCTCTGGATTATCTCAACGTCACTGTAGCCCTGCTTTATCAAGACGGTGTAATTACCTGCAGGTGCATTCTTATAGGATGCCATACCGTCCTTATCGGTGACACGCATCTTTTCCTCGCCCGCATCGTTCTTGAAGGTGACGATAACGTCGCTTACCGGAATGCCCAGGCCGTCTGCAACCTTAACGGTGTAGTCCTGATACACCACCTCATCCTCGTTATTGCCGTCGCCCTCTACATCTTCGCCGACGTTATTATCATCCTTGTTATCGGTATCGTCGTCGGGCTTGTTTTTATTATTATTGCATCCGACCAAGGTCATAAAAACGGTCGAGATCAGCAAAATAATAGCTAAAATGCCAACTATTCTTTTCATTTTATTACTCTTTTCATATTATTTTAAAATGCATTCGGCAGCCTTGCGGTGCCGAATGCATTTTGTTTTTTTGCCACATCCGGCAAGAAATGCTTTATTTTTTTTGCTTACTTAGGAGTTGCGGCACAGAAGTACTGCTCGTAGTAGCAAAGCTTGAGCCAGGAGTTTTCCACGCCCTCGAAGGTGTACTTATCCATAAGCAGCTGAAGGATCTCGGCAAGGCGGGCATCAACTGCAACGCAGCCGATCATAGAGCTGCCCTCCTCAACAACAACCTCTACGGTACCGGTACCGTCCTCGTTAACGACGGTAATAGTATCACCTGCTCTGATGATCTTCGCAGCATAGCCACGCATCGTTTCGGTCTCGTCAGCACCTGAGCCGTGATAGATTCCTGCAAGAACCTCCTCAACAGCATATCCCGTAACGGTATAGCTCTCGCCGTAGCTGTCGACCTCGGTATACTGTGCGTTATAAGCCTCGCCAAGCTCGGCAAGAAGCTCTGCCTTACATCTCTCAACGTCGCCACCTACCTTTTTAAGATAGTTAAGGACGTAAAGATCCTCCTCGGAATAAAGGAAATTAAATGCACCCGCATCGATCATATCCACCTTATTAGGATCGTCGGAGTGGATAACGTTACCTGTGAAGATAGTAGTAAACTGAGTAAAATCAGCGTAAATCAGAGAACCGAGTCTGCCGTCCTCACGCTTCTCGTGCCAGAAGCCGTCCTGACCGAGCTCAACGGGAATACCCGTAATAATGGTCTCGGTAAGAGCACCGGTTACGGGATCAAGGAGAGAGGTGAAGGGGCCGGGAGAGGTCTGGCTGAATCTGTAATATCCCTCGTCGCCAAGACGCTCGATACGGTAGTTGACCGTGCCCTCCTGATATACATCGTAGAAGGCTATGTTAATGTAATAATCCTTGCCTGCCTCAAGGTAAAGAAGCATATAGCAATTATTAAGGTCGCCTGTATTTGCCCTGTCAATGTTCTCGTAGGTGTACCAAGCAACCTGCTCAGCAAAGCTGTTCTCAAGGAATACCCAGGCGTTAGTCTCAAGTCCGTAGCCCTCGTTTTTAGGATCGGGAGCATAGGAGGAGATAAGGTAGGTGCCGGAGACCTCGGGAGTGAACTTAGCAAAAAGGCCTCTGGGCATAATAACTCTGTTATAAGTAAAGCTGTTGGGGAAATCGGTAGCACCCTTCTCGCTGAGGATAACGTCGTATGCAGAGAAGGTCGAAAGTCCCTTGATAGGATCCTCAAGCTGCTTTCCATCCGTACCGTACGCATCGTAGTAGCAGCAGAATCTGAGCCAGTCGTTTGCATTATCGGGATCACCGTAGAATACGGAGAGAACGTCAAGCAGCTCCTTAAGCTCCTTCGTTACCGAGGCAACGCCGTAGAGGGTGGAGTTCGAAGCGTAGCTGCAGAAATCTATAAGCAGATCATACTGCTTTGCCGTAATTTTACCGGACTCGTAAAGCTCAACCGCCATATAGTACGCGGTGCTGTTTGAACTGAATCTCGTGTAGCCCATAAGGTCTGCAAGAAGGATAGGTCCGTCGGGAGAATCTACGTGATAGTAGCCGTCGGAGCCGAGGAATACGCTAACGTATTCGCTGTATGCACCGAAGCCGTCGGGCTTGGTTGCTGCGTAACGGTAAATATAAGTCTTGCTGTCGATATCGCCCTCGGAAACGATCCTCAGATCCTTGAGGAATACGGTATCGTGTCCCTCGTTGTCGCTGGAATCCTTCTGATAT
>JAZQDF010000238.1:0-2069 GCA_045546635.1 Eubacteriales bacterium | reverse complement strand
CGTCGGCAGAACGGAGGGTAAGCATTGCGGTGTATGCGGCGAGGTGCTGGTTAAACAGACGAGCATCTTCGCGGGCGATTATTCAAACCCCGACGAATACCACGGTGATTATGCCTACAGCTCTCTTCTCGGCCTTGAGGGGGGCGAAGATTTGGCAGAGTTTTACAACGAGCTTCACACCGTCGCATCGGATTTCCATATGTCGCTAAACGATGCCAAGCATAAGGAAAACAAAGAAAACAATGCTTATTACGTGGCAGAAATCAATTATGCGGATAACGGTATAACAAGTGACCAGGCTCTTGCGGTCTGGAGTGCATATATAAAGGATCATCCGCTGTACTATTGGATCTCGACGGCAACGACCTACACCGACGAGCATCTTACCCTGGTGGTGACCGATGAGTATATCGACGGCGAGGTTCGCGAGGCTGTCAATGCTGATATTTATAAAAAGGTAGAGGAGTATATCGATTTCCTTGATGGCGAGAGCAGTGTATACGGCATCACCCTCGGCCTTCACGATGCAATTATTCAAGGGGCAGATTACGCATACGAGGCAGACGGCGTCACCCCCTCGAATTCAAACGACGCACACAGTATTATCGGCGTTCTCCTTCGCGGCGAGGGTGTCTGCGAGTCCTACGCCAAGGCCTTTCAGCTCATTCTTAATTACTGCGGTATAGAGAATATCTTCGTCACGGGATATGCAGGTGAGGCACACGGCTGGAATCTGGTACAGCTTGACGATGGCAGATGGTATTGGTACGATCTGACCTGGGATGATCATCCTGCCTGGATGCTTGGCGTCCGACATAATTATTTCTGCGTTTCCTCCGCCGACTATGTGAATTGGAGCGACGGCGGTACGAAGGGAAGTATTAAATTCCATCAGGATCATACTCCTACACCTCCCACTCCCCTCGGCACGAATTACACCTATCCCTTGCCCGAGGTGTCGGATACACCCTATGATTACGACGGTCTTATGCTTCGCGATCAGATTATAGAGCAGAATGGCCTCAGCTATGTTCTTATAGGATTTAATAGGGTTTCCTTGATAAAAATTGAGGCAGAAGGAGACGTGACCATTCCCGACAGCATAGTTTATAAGGGAACGAGTCTCTCTGTCTCCTGTATAGGAAAATATGATGAGGAGAACCGCTTCCTTATCGGAGGCTCGGTTATCGAGTATGATTCCGAGACGAGAGATCATATAGACGTCACCTCGCTTTATATACCGTCCGGCATCAGATTTATCTGGGACTTTGCCTTCGACCATTGCTATTCTATCAGAAGCTTTACCGTCAGCGAGGATAACCCCGCCTTCTGCTCGGTAGACGGTGTTCTGTTCAGCAAAACTATGCACACGCTAATTAAATATCCGCTTTCCAAGGTGGGTGCATATTATACCGTGCCTGCCGAGACGGTGGAGATCGCCTTCGGTGCCTTCGGTGACGGCGGTAACGTATTCTGCCCGAGATATCTTGTCAATCTCACCTTTAACAAAAGCGTTCAGCACATAGGGGTTTTGAACGGCGGCAGGGGATATCGGAATTATCCCGCGAAAGATCCGTCGGATATCCTTAAGAGCGAGGAGTATATCGACAGACTTTACTCTATGCTGGGCTCGGGACTGATAATCAAATGATCTTAAGCTGAAGAGCAGACCTCGGTCTGCTCTTTTTTCTTTTTTACAGGCTATATTTTTGCTGTTTACAGCATATAATCCATAGCAGAGCTCTTTTTTACATAAGAAAAAGCCCGATAATAATAAATCGCGTCCTTTTTATGAAAAAAACCTTGCAAAAATTGCTGAAATATGATACAATAATATGAAATATTATTGAAATTTTGCGTAGGAGGAAAATAGGGTGGATCAGGGATATTCGCTTTCTTGTGAGAATATCAGCATTACTTATTTCCTGTCGGGCGAGCTGCCCGAGGGACTCGACGGCGATCACTGTCACGACAGATATGAGATAAGCTACCTTATTTCCGCATCGGGAAGGTATATCGTAGAGGGATGCGAGCATAAGCTTTCGCAAGGCAGCCTTCTTCTTATCAGC
>JAZQDF010000237.1:0-2660 GCA_045546635.1 Eubacteriales bacterium | reverse complement strand
CCTAAGACCGCTTGGCCTCCGACTTGTCGTTACCGCCGTCACCGCTGTCCGGAGCCTTGCCCCCTGCGAGAAGAACGACGAGCAGAATAATTGCGACGAGAAGAACCGCCGCACCCGCGATGATCGCGATCTTCACGCCCTGAGTGAGACCTGCCCACCAGCCGGCGTTTGCCTTGCCCTCTTTTACGGGAGTCGCAGACGGGGTTGCTTCCCCGCCCTGTACCTCTCCGTCGAGGGGCTTCTTTTCTTCATTATTCATATATTTCTCCTTTGCATTATTATTCATTTTGTGAATAAAACTGTAATTCGGGTATAAAACCCCAAATTAATACATTTATATCATATCACGGTTTTGCAAGAAAATCAATAGTAAATTGCAAATTTATTAACGTTTATGCATTGTTAACAAAATATTTAAACATTATTTTACGCATAATTTCGATAAACCTCTTGCTTTTTTTACCTTTATATGATAAAATATTTAATGCACGTTTATTTATTATAAATCTTTTTATTTATTTTTTATTAATAATTATTCGCTGCGAAAAAAGTCAGAAAGGCAAAAGGAAATGTCCAAGAAAAGCAGAAAGGTACGGTTGCTGACGGCAATAATGGCCGCGGTGATGATAATATCCACCGCCCTGTCGATCTCGCTGTCTGCAACGGGTATGACTTATTACGGCTCGTCGCCGTCGATAAGTAACGTGAGCGGTTCTATAGATTTGGGAACCGAGAACCTCTTCAACGAGTCGGTAATGCATAAGCTTCCCGACACGATCAAATCTAACGATGAAATCTCTATCATCGTACAAATGAAGACCGAGGCGTTGCTTGATGCATACGATGCATCGGGAAGCAAGCTTTCCTTCACCGAATACTCGCTGACCGACGAGGCGGCGGCGGTGAGAGGTAATATTAATGCCAAGGCCAACAGCTTAAGAAATAAGCTTAACGGAATAGATTACACTCTCGGCGAAAGCTATAACGTAGTTTTCTCCGGCTTTGAGATGATAATCACCGCAAGTGATTTTGCCAACGTATGCAAGGCCCTCTCAGGCGAGGCACAGGTTATTGTAGGCGAGGTTTACAAGGCCGCAGAGACCAAGCTCGTTGAGAACGACGTAAACGTATACGGAACGGGTATATTCAACAGCGACAGCTTCCAGGATAAGTACGGCTACGACGGAACGGGTATGGTGGTTGCAGTCCTCGATACAGGTATCGACTACTATCACTCTGCGTTCCTCGACAAATACTTCACCGCCGACAGAAGCAAGCTGGGACTTAACTTCACACAGCTCTCTGCAATCCTCGCAAATAACGATATGGCTGCCGAGAAGAGAGAGGCAGGTCTTACTCCCGAGGACGTATACATAAGCGACAAGATCCCCTTCGGATTTGACTACGCCGACAACGACTCTGACGTATTCCCCCTGCTCTCCAACCACGGAACCCACGTTTCGGGCGTAATTGCAGGTAACTACCTTGAGCATATCGAGAGCGAGGACTATACCGGCGAGTTCGTGGGTGTTGCCCCCGGTGCACAGATCGCGGCTATGAAGATATTCTCGGATACCGAGGCTACCTCTCATACCTCCTGGATCCTCGCGGCACTTGAGGACTGTGTAACCCTTGGTGTAGACGTTATCAATATGTCTATCGGTACAGCCTGCGGCTTCAGCCGTGAGTCCGACAAGGAGGTCGTGTCCGGTGTATACGAAAAAATCCGCGAGAGAGGAATCTCGCTGGTCGTTGCTGCATCGAACAGCTTTAACTCGGCATACTCCTCCGACAAGAACGGTAACCTTCCCCTTACCTCAAACCCCGACAGCTCTACCGTAGGCTCGCCCTCTACGTACAAGGGTGCTCTCTCGGTTGCATCTATCGAGGGTGCAAAGACTCCCTACCTTAAGTACAACGGCTCTATTATCTACTTCGTTGAGTCCAACGACCGCTTCTCCGAGCAGAAAAACTTCGTAGAGGAGCTTCTCCCCGCAGGCTCTGACTCTATCGAGATGGAGTACGTGCTGGTAGCCGGAGCGGGACGTACCGCAGCAGACTATACGGGCATTGACGTCAAGGGAAAAATCGCCCTTATCAAGCGTGGATACAACACCTTCGAGGAAAAGGCAGCCCTTGCTGAAGAAATGGGTGCGGCAGGCGTAATCATCTACAACAACGTATCGGGTGATATCCGTATGAACGTTGGTGAGGTTAACATTGCAGTATGCTCTATTTCTCAGGATGACGGTGAGGAGCTTGCGAAGGCGGGCAGCGGTAAAATTACCATCAGCCGCTCTCAGACCTCCGGTCCCTTCATCTCCGACTTCTCCTCCTGGGGTCCCACTCCCGACCTTCAGATCAAGCCCGAGATCACCGCACACGGCGGTTCTATTCTCTCTTCGGTTCCCGGCGAGAGCTACGACAGAATTTCGGGAACCTCGATGGCTACGCCTAACATCGCCGGCGTAACAGCACTTCTCCGCCAGTACGTTATCAATAAATTTGGCTACGACGCTGATACCGACGCCGTAGAGATCACCGCTATGGTAAACAGACTTCTTATGTCCACGGCGGATATTACACTCGGTAAAAACGGCCTGCCCTACGCCGTAAGAAAGCAGGGTGCCGGACTTGCTAACCTGACTGACTCTGCAGCT
>JAZQDF010000236.1:0-2404 GCA_045546635.1 Eubacteriales bacterium | reverse complement strand
GTGGTGTATTCTGCCCTGATATTAGTGCCGCTTTCGGCAAATGCATTTAAACTGAGAGAAGCTAAAACAGTAAATAAAAGTAATAATGATATTATTTTTTTCATATAAGCCTCCAAGCTTTTTTATAATTATATTCCTTGAATTTTCGCTTATATGATTACTACGGAAAAAAGGACGGGCATCCGTCCTTTTTAAATTTATTTTTCCGTCAGCTGATCAAGTGTGCCGAAGCGGTATCCCATATCACGCCATCTGCTTATAAGCTCGGGCATAATGTCAGCGTTTGTCGATGAGGTTGGATGGAAGAGCATTACCGCACCGTTATGAGTGCCGTCAATTATCTTGCGAATTGCCTTATCCCTGCTAAGCTGACGGTTATTATCCCAATCCTCGTACGCAAAGCTCCAGAATACCGTTTTATAACCCAGCCTTTCTATGGATTTTAATGCTTCGATGCTGTAGCTTCCCTCGGGAAAGCGGAAGTACTTTGACATTTCCCTGCCCGTTTTCTCCTCATAGATCTTTTCAAGAGCGGTTAAATTACGCACGATCTCCTCCTCGTCAGCTGAGGATAGGTTCTTATGATTTTTCGTATGATTGCAGACAAGATGCCCCTCGTCAACCATTCTGAGAACCAAATCTGTGTTCTTTAATATAATATTGTCGAGAAGGAAGAAGGCAGCAGGCACCTTCTCGGCCTTCAGGGTATCGAGGATTTTCTCCACGTTTCCGTTCTCGTAGCCAGCGTCAAAGGTGAGATAGATCACCTTGTCGCCGTCGTCTACCTTTTTATCTATATAATAGGCGGAATATTCATCTATAAGGTCTGCCTCCCTTGGAAAATGCGGCGGCTGTCCCTTACAACGCTTTATAAACCAATGCAGCTGACTGTCGGAAGCAGAAACCGAAAGAGAAAAAATAAATAGCAGCGTAAATAGAAGGGCCAAAATTCTTGTAAGTTTTATTTCCATATTTTCACCTCTGAAAATTTGCGATCATTATTAGTATCCCAATATTTCAGAATAGTAGCAGAGGTAAAAAAAGGACTGCTACCGAAGTAACAGTCCTTTTTAGCAAATAGTAATTACTTATACTTGCGTTTTCTTGCAGCCTCAGCCTTCTTCTTACGCTTAACGCTGGGCTTCTCGTAATGCTCTCTCTTACGAAGCTCGGTCATAATACCGCTCTTTACACACTGTCTCTTGAAACGACGAAGTGCGTTGTCGAGAGTCTCATTCTCTTTAACTCTGATTTCTGCCATCTTTATTCCCCTCCCTTCGCTTTGCAAAGAGATAAAATCTCAAAATTTTTACTTGATTATTATAATCCATTTTAACACTTTTGTCAATACAAATTCAGAAAAAAGTCAGAAAAAATTTAAACTTTTTTATTATTTTGCATTTTGGTAGCCAAAAGTGTGTTTTTAAGCAGCATTGTAATGGTCATCGGCCCCACTCCGCCGGGAACGGGGGTGATCATAGAAGCAACCGACGATACCTCGTCAAAGCAAGCATCACCGCAAAGCTTACCGCTATCGAGCCTGTTAATACCAACGTCGATAACAACCGCCCCGGGCTTTACCATATCACCGCGAAGAAACTCGGCCCTGCCGATAGCAACAACGATAATATCTGCACCGCGACAAAGCTCGGGAAGATTTTTCGTCCTGGAGTGACAAAGAGTGACCGTACCGTTTCGCTCGGTGAGTAGCAGAGCCATAGGCTTGCCTACGATATTGCTCCTGCCTATGACAACGCAGCTTTTGCCTGCGATCTCCACGCCGTAGTGATCCATAAGGGCAATAATACCGGCAGGCGTGCAAGGAAGGAAATCATAGCTACCGATGGTAATTCTACCGACGTTTACGGGATGAAAGGCGTCAACGTCCTTGTCAGGTGAGATACGCTCAATAACCCTTCTCTCGCTGATATTATCGGGAAGAGGCAGCTGAACAAGTATACCGTTAACCTTAGGATCTGCGTTAAGCTCGTCAATTTTTGAAAGCAGCTCGTTTTCGCTGATGCCGTCGGGATATTCGATCTGATAAGACTCAATTCCTACGTCAAGGCAGGCCTTATGCTTATTTCTCACGTAAACCGCCGAGGCAGGATCGCGTCCGACGACGATAACAGCGAGGCCCGGAGTAATGCCCTCGTCCCGAAGCCTCGCCACCTCGTTTCTTAATTCCGAACGCAGTTTTTCAGAGACGACTTTGCCGCTGATAATTTCTGCCATATTTTATTTCTCGTTTTCTTTATTTTTATCTTCTGCAGAGTCTTCTGTCTTCTCAGCCGGTGCCTCGTCAGCCTCTGTCTTCTTGCCTGCAAAGAGTGACTTAAGCTTCTTAATAAGCTCACCGTCCTCCTTCTTTTCGCCCTCTACGGGTGCAGGCTTCATATAGAGA
>JAZQDF010000235.1:0-2597 GCA_045546635.1 Eubacteriales bacterium | reverse complement strand
GGCTGCCCTTTACCCCGATGAAGTCGCTGGACGGATTTGTCCATGACACCACTGCCTGTCCCATGGATGAAGCCTATCTGGCCTTTGCGGAAGGCTACGTCCGGGACATTGCCGGCACCGGTGTGGATATCATTATGTATGACGTCGATCTGGCCTTCGGTATCCGTGGCCAGACCCCCTGCTGCCTGTGCGACCTGCACATCGCCGAGATCAACCGGATCACCGGCGAGACCCACGACCGGGCACAGTTGGAACGATTGATCCTCGACGGCGGTAAAAACAAATACCGGGACGCATGGCTTCAAGTCAACGGTGACGCGCTGCGAACCTTTGCCACGCGGATGATATCAACTTTTGCCACGTTGGGCGAATGGAGGGGGAAGGTCTTCTCCACACCGACACCGTAGGAAATGCGTCTTACGGTAAAGGTCTCGGAGATGCCGCCGCCGTGTCTGGCAATAACGGTACCCTCGAACATCTGAGTTCTCTCCTTCTCACCCTCGACGATTCTAACGTAAACCTTTACGCCGTCGCCGATACCGAACTTAGGAACTTCGGTCTTAAGCTGCTCACTAACAAAAGCCTGGATCTTTTCCATTTTGGGCCTCCTTCAAACTTCGGACGTTCGTACAGAGCATCGCAGAGGACCGTCCTGATAATATTCCTGTTTTGCCATGGCAATTCTGCCAATAGGCATAGTCACAGATGTAGTCATTATATCACAAGGCTTTCAAAAAATCAAGTAGTTTTTACAATATTTTCAGATTTTTTTATTTTGGACTTGAAATGGCGGATTTTGCGTGGTAAAATAGTCACAAATCATATTTGTGAGGTAAGTTATGAAGCTGCTTATTGCGTCCGATATTCACGGCGATCTTAATAGTTTACAAAGCCTTCTAAAAATTGGACTTAACGAGGAGGGCTGTGACAGAATTCTTTTGCTCGGCGACCTTCTGTATCACGGGCCCAGAAATGATCTCCCCCAATCCTACGATCCGAAGGGTGTTATCAGCCTGCTTAACGAACACGCCGACAGAATTCTTGCTGTACGCGGCAACTGTGACAGCGAGGTGGATCAGATGGTTCTTACCTTCCCTATTCTTGCGGACTATGCCTATCTGTCGCTTGACGGTCTCTCGGTTCTTGCAACACACGGGCATATATTCAATACCGATAATCCTCCGAAGCTTCGCCCCCACGAGATTCTTCTTCACGGTCACACCCATATCCCCACCGCAGAGGCGTTTGGCAATGACAATTATTATCTCAATCCCGGCTCGGTGGCTATTCCCAAGGGTGGCTTCTCTAAAACCTATATGATATATGAAAACAGATGCTTTACGGTAAAGGATCTCAACGGTAAGGTCATTTTTAATAAGCGTTTTTAATTTACAGCCCGCCTATGCGGGCTTTTTTTAACGAAAAGCGGCGGGTGGAATATAATAACAAGGTAAAATGAAAGGAGTTTATTATGAGTTCCTACGCCTATTATAACGGAAAATTCAGTAAAATTGAGGAGACTGCCATTCCCCTGTCTGACAGATCAATATTCTTCGGCGACGCAATATACGATGCGGCAATCGGCTCTTACGACAGAATACTTTGGGAAGACGAGCATATCGATAGATTTCTTAAAAATGCCGACAGGATAGGCATCAGACACAGTCTTAGCAAAAAGCACCTGTCCCAGCTTCTGCGGGAGATAGCCGTAAGATCGATGCTGGAATGTTATTTCATCTATTTCCAGCTGTCAAGGGATCTGCCGACGAGAAATCATTCACCGTCAGGCTGCTGGGCAAATCTGCTGATCACGGTAAATCCTATTGAAATTCCGGCCGCTCCACAGCCATTAAAGCTCATAACAGCGGAGGACCTGCGGCACGGTTTTTGCGATATAAAAACGGTTAATCTCCTACCCGCTGTTTTATCAATAAGCAGGGCCGAGGAAAAAGGATGTGACGAAGCAATTTTTATAAGAAACGGTATCGTTACAGAATGCTCAAAGTCAAATATTTCGATAATAAAGCAAGGCAGAATCATCACACATCCAAAAACAAACAGGATTTTACCCGGAATAGCACGCGAACATTTGATACAGAATGCAGGTAAAATCGGTCTTGAAATTGAGGAACGTGAATTCACGGTGGAGGAGCTATTCTGCAGTGACGAAACACTTGTCACCAGCACGACAAAGCTATGCCGTAGGGTATGCGAGATAGATGGCATTTCCGTTGGAAGCAAATCGTCGGAGGTAGCCGAGCAATTATGCTGCCTTGCCTATGAGGAATTTGCGGAGTATTGTCTTAAATAATATTTAAATAAATAATTGTAGCTTTACCGATTCATACGGTTTTACATTAATAACGAAGTCAATAATATTAATTTCAGGCGTTTTTTTATAAAAAATCGACACTTTGACAAAATTTTCACTAAATTCCCTGATTTTCCTCTTGATTTTTTTAAATATTTATGTTATAATCTCATAGATTATTTTATTAATGCGTATAACGCACTCAAATAAGGAGGAAAAAATATGCTTAAGAAGCTTTCCACGATCCCCTTCCAGGGAACACCGGAGCAGGAAGAGCAGCTTACCC
>JAZQDF010000234.1:0-2290 GCA_045546635.1 Eubacteriales bacterium | reverse complement strand
TACGGTTAATAATGGAGGATTTGCCCGCATTGGGCTTACCTATAACTGCAACGTTGATAACGTTATCGTCCTCCTCCTCATAATTCTCAAAATGACATTCCTCGATGACCGCGTCGAGCAGGTCGCCCGATCCGGTGCCGTGAAGGGAGGAGAGTGCGATGGGCTCACGGTCGAAGCCAAGCTCGTAGAATTCATAAAACTCATAGGGCAATTCACCTACTCTGTCCACCTTATTGACTACGAGAACGATAGGCTTGCCCGACTTCTTCAGCATAATGGCAATATCGCGGTCATCGGCTACAAGGCCTGCACGGATATCACACATAAAAATGATGACGTCGGCGGTGGCAATAGCGATCTCCGCCTGGTTTCTCATCTGCTTCAGAATAGTATCGTCGCTCTTGGGCTCGATACCGCCCGTATCGACGAGAAGAAAGCGGTGATCATTCCACTCTGCCTCCGCATAGATACGGTCACGGGTGACGCCGGGAGTATCCTCTACTATTGAACGGCGTTCGCCAATAAGCTTATTAAAAAGTGTGCTCTTACCTACGTTAGGTCTGCCCACTATTGCTACAATCGGTTTTGACATCTTACCACTCCTTTCAAATACTCTCGCCAAGGATCGCCTCGGCAAGCTCGTAGCCGTCGTTACCCGTAGATCTTACGGGGACGCCCAGCCTCGCTGACATTTCGTCAACGGTCATTCCGCACAGAAACACATCCTCGCCGTGACGAAGACAGTTCTGCGGTATAAGCAGCTCGTCATAAAGCTTATGTCCGTCAAGCTGCTCGCATATATCCTTACCCGTCAGAAGCCCCGATACAGTAATGGAGCTTCCAAAGAAGTTGTTAACTATTTTGTAAATATTGACCTTTAAATTAGGGCAGAGTGAACAAAGCCTGTCCACCTGCTCGCATATCATAGGATAAGAGGCTACTCCCGTAACGAGAGATACGCTTCTTTTTTTATTGAGAATTTTGCCAAGATCCTCGGCGTTGCAGAGTGCGAGTCCAAACTCGTCCGAGCAGGATCTGATCATACCCACGCCGTTCTCAAGCTGAGGATAATCCTCATAGTAATCGGCCTCGGGAATCTCCCTCTCTGCCTTCAGATAAAGCTCGTCTGCGGCATAGAAGAGGCGTGTTCCCTGCTTCTCCTTATGAGCGTCGCCAAAGGAGTTTACGGTATCGATGATCTCGGCTGCCTCCTCCCTCGTAAAGTCGGAAAGAGGATAGAGGCCTTCCCTGAATTTAGTAAGTCCTGCGGGAACGATAGCCACGCTTGACATAGCGGGATAAAGCTCGGCAAGATCACGAAGAGAGCGGCGAAGCTCATCGCCATCGTTAACGCCGCGGCAAAGTACGATCTGACCGCACATAGTAAGGCCTGCATCGGCAAAATCGCGAAGGTATTTCAGCACCTCACCCGAATGCTTATTCTTCATCATTTTAACACGAAGGTCGGGATTGGTGGTATGCACCGAGATATTGATGGGTGACATACGCATCTTGATTATTCTGTCCACGTCACGCTGTGTCATATTCGTCAGAGTGACGTAGTTGCCGTGAATAAAGGACAGGCGTGAGTCGTCATCCTTAAAATAAAGCGATTCGCGAAGTCCCTCGGGGTTCTGATCTATGAAGCAGAAAATGCACTTATTTTTGCAGGAGTGCTTTTTATCCATAAGGGGAGTCTCAAAATCAAGGCCGATATCGTCATACTCGCCCTTCCTGATGGTTACCGTATATTCCTCATCCGAGCGGGTAAGCTTTATCTCAACCAAGCACTCGGTAAGATAGAATCGGTAGTCGAGAACGTCGTTTATTTCATTACCGTTTATGGACACAAGTACATCGCCCGCACGCACGCCCGATTTATAGGCTGTGCTGCCGACCGATACGTCTGTAATTTTTACCATCCTCTACCTCCCGAAAGTCTTTTAGTCTTCTTTTTCTTATCCTCAAGCATAGACTCGGTTATACCGTGCTCGACGATATATGCCGTAGCCTCAGGCGAACCGCTACGCTGTGCGGCGAGCATAAGACGGACAGACTTGTCCCTGTCAAAATCGGTACCAAGCCCGTCCACAAAGCAACGGGCGTAAAGATATTTTCCCTTAGCCACAAGATCCTCCACATAAGAGGTAGAATGCCTTGCCGCCGCCTGAAACCACTCAAACGCGGCTCTGCCATCCTGACGGACGGTAGTGTAACGAAGCTCCTCGTCAAGCTCGGAATCAGGAATATCACCGTCAAGCATACGCCCCAAAGTCGGATCGTAGCCATG
>JAZQDF010000233.1:0-7603 GCA_045546635.1 Eubacteriales bacterium | reverse complement strand
GTATTCCTTAAGAACAGCAAGGATCTTAGCCTCGCGTCTCTCATAACCTTCAAAATGTGCCATTTATATTTCCTCCTTCTTATTCCTTACGGGGATCGATGTACTTAACGGCATCAGCAAAGCGACCGTATGTACCCTTGGACTTCTCGTAAGCTTCGTTAGGCTCCATGCCCTTCTTGATGAAGTCGGTCATCTTGCCGAGAGAAACGAACTCGTAGCCGATAACCTGGTTGTCAGCGTCAAGTGCCATTCTGGTGCAGTAGCCCTCGGTCATCTCGAGGTAACGAACACCCTTTGCCTTGGTACCGTACATAGTACCAACCATCGATCTCTCACCCTTACCGAGATCCTCCATACCTGCACCGATAACGAGGCCGCCCTCGGAGAATGCGGACTGAGAACGTCCGTATACGATCTGAAGGAAGAGCTCACGCATAGCGGTATTGATAGCATCGCAAACAAGGTCGGTGTTAAGAGCCTCAAGAAGAGTCTTGCCGGGAAGGATCTCTGCCGCCATAGCTGCGGAGTGAGTCATACCCGAGCAGCCGATGGTCTCAACGAGAGCCTCCTCAATGATACCGTCCTTAACGTTAAGCGAAAGCTTGCAGGCACCCTGCTGGGGTGCACACCAGCCCACACCGTGAGTGTAAGCCGAAATGTCGGTAATGTCCTTTGCCTTAACCCACTTGCCCTCCTCGGGAATGGGAGCGGGACCGTGATTGGGGCCCTTGGCAACGACGCACATGTTTTCCACTTCTTTGGAGTAAACAAGTTCTGCCATAATTTATATTCTCCTTTTTTTGTTAAATAAACTGTTTTGTTACTTTACGATCTCGCCGTAGCACTCACCGAATGCACAAGCAGCGTTAGCCTCGTCGGTATCGATATGCATAGCGGGAGCGAAGCTGGGGCTTACTCTTACTACAACGTCACCGAGAATTGCGGTACGCTCGGACTCGATCTTAACAGAAACGATCTCCTTATCAGCAACGCCCATCTCGGCTGCTGCCTCGGGAGTGAGGTGAATATGACGCTTCGCAGCGATAACGCCCTCGGAAAGCTCAAGCTCCTTACCGTTCTCGGGGTTAACAAGCTTGCAGGCACCGCTGCCCTTGATGTCACCCGACTCGCGAATGGGAGCGGAAACGCCGATAGAACGGGCGTCGGTAAGAGAAATCTCAACCTGGCTGGCATTTCTTGTAGGGCCAAGGATAGACGCCTTAAGCGAGCCCTTGGGGCCGACTACGAGAAGCTTCTCGGCACAGGCATACTGACCGGGCTGGCTAAGCTCCTTCTTATTAGTAAGCTGATAGCCCTCACCAAAGAGATGATCAACTGCCTCGCGGCTGAGATGAATGTGTCTTGCAGAGGTTTCAACAATAACCTTTTTCATTTTGAATCTCCTTAACTGATTTTTATTCCCTGGACTCAAAGAGTCCACGATAATCCACCGTATATTATATCACAATTATTTTTGAAAATCAATGCATAAACGCAAAGATTATCGAAAAAAATACATAAAGTAATAAAGAGAGGAAAAATATATGGGAAGCGAGCTTGAAAAAAACAAGGAAAACCTGGGCGAGGAGATGAAAAAGGAGGGTGCTGCCCTAATTGAAGCCGAGGGGGGCGGTATATTCTGCCTTACTATAATCGGACAGATCGAGGGGCATTATATCCTTGACAGCACGCAGAAGGCGACGAAGTACGACCACGTAATTCCCACGCTGGTGGCAATTGAGGAGAGCGAGAGAATAGACGGAATCATCATATTGATAAACACCCTTGGCGGTGACGTGGAGGCGGGACTGGCAATGGCGGAGGTCATCTCAAGCCTTAGCAAGCCGACGGCATCGGTGGTGCTGGGCGGAGGGCATTCTATCGGTGTGCCGCTGGCGGTAAGTGCAGACAGATCCTTTATCGTGCCGAGTGCGACAATGACCATACATCCCGTACGGACGAGCGGCGTGGTGCTTGGCGTACCGCAGGCCTTCAATTACCTCGAGAAGATGCAGGACAGGATAATCAGGTTTATCATCTCGCACTCGGGGGTGAGCGAGGAGTATTTCAGGCGGCTTATAAACCGAACCGACACGCTGGTCAATGATATCGGATCCATACTGAACGGATACGAGGCTGTGGAGTGCGGTCTGATAGATCAGATCGGCGGTATAAGCGACGCCCTTGACTACCTTAAGGGAGAAATTGAGAGAAAAAGAGAAAAAGAATAGGATTTTTTTGGGTTTTTCGTTGTATTTTTGCAAAATGTATGATAAAATATAGTAAAAAACAACGGAGGTTTTATTTATGGCTCTCTTCAAATCAATTTTTGGCAAGAAGAACGAGGATGACGACGGTCAGCAGGAGTATTTCAAGGAGGATTTCCCTCCCGTAGTGAAGCAGGCATCCAAGAAAAAGGCCGAGCCTAAGGCTGTCGAGCAAAAGAAGGCGGCTCCCAAAAAGGTATCTGACGAGTCTAAAGCAAAATCTACCGATGCAAAGAAGCCTAAGGTAGAGGCGGGGGCCGAGAAGCCGAAGGCTGACGAGCCCAAGAAGGCGGCTCCCAAAAAGGCAGCTGCGACGAAATCGGTCAAGACTGAAGCGGCAAAGCCCGCCGCCTCCAAGACGAAGAAGGATGGCGAAAGGTCAGCGGCAAAGCCACAGAAAAAGGATGAGGCAAAGAAGCCTGCAGAACCCAAAAAGGCAGTAAAGACCAAGGAGCTTACCGACAATTCGCCCGAGGTAAAGGGTGCGGTTGCCATCAAGGAGGGCTCTGCCACCGCCAACGGCAAGTGGGATATCAGACGTGCGAAGGACGGAAGATTTTTCTTCAGCCTTTACGCATCTAATCATACGGTTATTGCCTACTCGCAGATATACTCATCCACAAGTGCGGTGATGACGGGCATTAACAGCGTTATTGCCAACGCACCCAAGTGCGATATCGAGGACACCACGCTGAAGAAGGTTGTGTCACTTCCCTGCCCGAAATGGGAGATTTATATTGACAAGGCGGGTGAATACCGCTTCCGTCTTTATGCCCCGAACGGCCTGGTTATCTGCCACGCCTCCCACGGCTACTCTACCAAGGGCGGATGCAAGGGCGGTATCGAGAGCATCAAGAGATTCTCTGCCGAGGCAAGAGTTGATAAGTCTTATTTGAAGTGAAAAAATATAAAAAAACGGCTGTCGGTTGACAGCCGTTTTTTATTATCCAATGGTAAGATTTTAGTCAAATATGACAGAAGGATGCAATTCGATAGTCAGCTTTGAGATAAAATCGCGGAATGCGTCCCGAAGGTGTAGTCATCTACTCCGAGCGGAAGCAGTCTGCGATTTTAGCCAAAGATGACAGAAGAATTAGTTGTTAGCGATCCACTCGTCTGCTACCTTCTTAGACATACGCTTGATGTCCTCGGTAGGATACTTGGACTCTGCACCGCCGTTAACGTAAAGGAAGTAGTTGCCGCCCTCGGTAACGAAGAGGCACTCCTCATAGCCTGCAGCATCGCCGTAGGTGCCGACGGTAACCTTCTTGATGAAGGTTGCGGTCTCGGTGTTATATTCCTTCTTGCAAATAATCTTAGTCATTTCAGAACTCCTTTCTTAACCTTATTTTTTAACTTGTATAGTATATCATAAGGTTTGTGAAAAATCAATATATTTTTTAGCCAAAAATTATGCAATTTTATCATAATTATTTGTCAGTTTTCGCAGGATGCGACAGAAGATGAATGGCAGAAATGGTAAAATAACATATAATGCCAATACAATCGATAAAAGATAGGAGAAATGATGCAGATACATATAAAAAAAGGCAGCGAGAGGCTGTCGGATATTGCCGAAAAATACGGCGTATCAGAGGAGAACGTTAGGCTGATAAACGAGATACCCGAGGGCGAGTGTGCCGAGGGCGAGGAGCTGCTTATACTGACGCCGACGAGAAGCTATACCGTACAGCAGGGAGACACGCCCGAGAGGATAGCACTGCGATTCGGACTCAAGAGGCGGGATATTTATCCGCTGAATCCCTGGCTGTCGGGAGAGATAGCCGTGGGACAGACGCTTGCCCTGGGATACAGCAGAAGTCCGCTTGGTATGGCGGCGGCAAACGGATATTTTTACAAGGGGTGCCGAGAGCAGATGCTCCGCCGTGCAATGCCCTATCTTACCTACGTTACATTTGCGGCGGGAGTGGCAGACGAGCGGGGTGTCAGACGAGCTGCAGATTTTTCGGATGAGGTAAGGCTTGTATCTGAGGAGAGAAGGATACCTCTTATCCGAGTGTACGACAGGTACACAGAGAGATACAAGGCAGAGGATGATCTCAGCCGTTATGCCGAGGAGCTTATTGAGCTGGCGAGGGGCGGCGGATACAAGGGCATCGTGCTTGATGCCTGTCGGTTGAATGATTCTGCCGAGGAATTTGCAGCGTTTCTAATGATTTTAAGGCGAATGATGATAGGATGCGATCTGATACTGATAACCGAAATAAACGAGAGCTCACCTCTGGAATTCAGCGAATACGCCGACGGAAGCGTTATGTATTATCCAAAATATGCTATGGATGAGCCCGCTTGCTTTGACGAGGGTGAGCGAGCCGTGCTGTGTGATTTTGCAATGCGGGGTGAGAGTGCCAGAGTCTTCATCGACCTGCCCACTCTCGCAAGGCACGGCAGAGACTACGTAACCGTCAGCGAAGCCCTTCGGTATGCGAGGCGGTGGGGCCTGCCTATCAATCATAATGAAAGCACCCTGCTCTCCCACATTAAAGACAGGAGGCAGGGTGAATACAGCTTTTCGTCACTTCGCAGCATCAAGGCTCTGCTCGAGCTGACGGGTGAGCTTGATTATACGGGAATATGCTTCGATATAATGCGGACGCCCCTGTCGCATCTGATGATGTACAGTGCGATGTTCAAGACGTCATATCTTACACCCGACAGTCTGTAAGCTACTCCTCGGGCGGAATGTAGTCGCGGAGGCGAAGGGTGACGCCGATACGGTCGCAGATGGAGTGACAAAGGGCTATCTCCTCCTCCGTCAGAGTCTGCCTGACGGCAGAGAGCTGCACCGAAGGAACGTAAAGCTTCACCTCTGACGCAAAGCGGATAATAGCGTCAAACGCAGCTTCACCGTAAACCGAGTGACAGAGCTGCTGATAGCCTGCCGCCGTCGGTCTGTTAAGGCTTATCGACACTATATCAAATGCCCCTGCATAGTCGGGGGCGGTGCTTCTGCCTAAGATAAGGTCGGACTGACCGTTTGTGTTTATGCGGATCTTCATTTCGGGGTGCCTTGCCTTCACCTCTTTTGCCACGTAAGCAGCGTCATCAAGGCGATATGAGGGCTCGCCGTATCCGCAGAACACAAGCTCCGGAAAGGCAGTCAGGTCGCGTGAGAGGATGGAATCAAGTATCTCCTCACGGGTAGGCTCTCTCTCAAGCCAGAGACTTTCCGAGCCGTAGGCACCGTCGCCGTTATTACGTATACAGAATTCGCAGGCGTTGGAACAGTGATTGGTTATGTTAACGTAGAGCTTATCCTCTACGATATAGGTAACGGTCATTGATCTTTTCATATCTTAAAGAACCTTCTTGCATTAGCTTCGGTGATGCTTGCACACTCCTCGGGGGTGATGCCCCAGATGGAAGCGAGGGTGGCGTTGGTATACTCAAGATTGCCCGAATGGTTAAGTGTGCCACGCTTCGGATGGGGGGCAAGATATGGGCAGTCGGTTTCTATCATCACCGACTCGCGAGGAAGTGCGGCGGCAACCTCCTTTGGCTTTCTCGCGTTTGTGAAGGTGAGAGTTCCCGAGAAGGAAATCATCCAACCAAGCTTTACCAGCTCCTCTGCCATCTCGCGAGAGCCCGAGAAGCTGTGAAGAACGCCGCGGACGTCGGGGTGACGGCGAATGACCTCCATTACGTCGGCGTG
This sequence comes from Eubacteriales bacterium, assembly GCA_045546635.1. Classification (GTDB taxonomy): domain Bacteria; phylum Bacillota; class Clostridia; order Oscillospirales; family CAG-272; genus UBA1740. Next base: position 1,663 of record JAZQDF010000233.1, on the reverse strand, counting down.
GGATTCTCTGTCGTGAATACAGACGGGAATATCAAGCTCTGCCGCCATCTGCATCTGTGCCTCAAAATATCTCATCTGCTTCTCCTTATCGGTGTCGGGATAATGATAATCAAGACCGATCTCGCCGAGACAGACGCATTTATTTGCTTTATCCAGGATAAGCTGGCGGATCTCGGCAAGCTCGCCCTCCATATCCGAGAGAAAGCGAGTGTCCGAGGGATGTATACCTATGGCGGTATACATATTTTTATGCTTTTTCGCCTGGGCTATTGCCTGACGCGAGGTTTCGGGGCTGGTGCCTATATTAACGATATAGGAAACCTTTTCGCAAAGGAGGGTGTCGATAAGGCTATCGACACCCTCTGTCATCTCCTCCGAAAATCTCTCGTCATAATAGTGGGCGTGAGAATCAAAGTATTTCATCAGTGAATTCTGTCTCCGTTCTTCGCCGAGGGATCAAGGAATACTACCTTAACGTCCTCCTCACCTGATGCGAGGATCATACCGAAGCTGTCAACTCCGCAGAGCTTTGCAGGCTTCAGATTAGTGACAAGGCAGACCTTCTTGCCGACGAGCTGGTCGGGTGTATAGAATTTTGCAATACCGGATACGACCTGACGCTTCTCATATCCCAGGTCAACCTGAAGCTTCAGAAGCTTCTTCGCCTTCGGAACGGGCTCGCAGGCAATTATCTCGGCAACGCGAAGCTCTACCGCAGAGAATGCATCAATGCCGATCTCTGCCTCGTGCTCGGGCTCCTCTACAGGCTTATTTGCCTCGATTGCAGCGGCGATCTTTGCCTCCATCTCCTCAAGGAACTTCTTCTCATCAACTCTTGCAAAGAGGGTGAACGCTTCGCCGAGAGGCTTTCCGCTTTCAAGCTCGCCGAATACGGCGGTGGATTCAAAGCTCTTCTTGTCTGTACCGAGCTGGCCGAGAATGCTCTTGGCTGTGGTGGGGATATAGGGAGTGAGGAGAACCGCGGCAATACGGATGGTTTCAAGAAGGTTATAAATTACGGTTGCGAGACGGGGCTTATCCTCCTCGTTCTTCGCAAGCACCCAGGGCATAGTTTCATCAATGTACTTATTGGCACGGCGAAGCATATTAAATATAACGTCAAGCGAATCTGCCACGTGATATGCGTTCATAAGCTCTACGCTTCTTGTGATAGCGTTTGCTACGGTATTCTGAAGATCAAGGTCGATAAGCTCGGTCTTGTCGGGCGTGGGAACAATGCCGTCAAAGTACTTCTTCGTCATCGCGTGAGTACGGCTGACAAGGTTGCCGAGGTTATTAGCAAGGTCGTTATTGTAGCGTGACACAACGCTCTCGTAGGTAACAGAGCCGTCCGAGTTGTAGGGCATCTCGGAGAGGGCGTAATATCTTACGGCGTCAACACCAAAGCTCTCGGCAAGCTCGTCGGCGTAGACCACGTTGCCCTTGGACTTCGACATCTTATCGTTACCGAAGTTGAACCAGGGATGGCCGAACACCTTCTCGGGCAGAGGAAGATCCAGAGCCATAAGGAAGATGGGCCAATAGATAGTGTGGAAGCGGAGAATATCCTTGCCGATGATATGAACGTCGGCGGGCCACCACTTCTTGAACTCCTCCGACTGCTCCTCAAAGGACTTGTCGGGATCGTAGCCGATGGCGGTGA
>JAZQDF010000232.1:0-1980 GCA_045546635.1 Eubacteriales bacterium | reverse complement strand
CTCGGAAACGGCCGTAACACCGTTTGCTACAAGAGCCCTGGCACTTTCCTCGTTGATCTCATTCTGGGTTGCACAAGGAAGGGCGATGTCACACTTCACCGTCCAGATGCCCGAGCATCCCTCGGTATAGGTAGCCTCGGGATGATAGGAGAGATATTCCTTTATCCGCTGACGCTTCACTTCCTTTATTTCCTTAATGGCGGCGAGGTCGATGCCGTTAGTATCAACTATATAGCCGTTTGAGTCGGACATAGCAACTACCCTGGCTCCGAGAGCGGTAGCCTTCTCGCAGGCGTAGATAGCAACGTTGCCCGAGCCCGAGATAACGGCGGTCTTGCCCTCAAAGGACAGCCCAGCACCGTGAAGCATAGCATCGGTGAAGTAGCAGAGTCCGTAGCCCGTAGCCTGCTTGCGTCCGAGAGAGCCGCCGTAGGTAAGTCCCTTACCCGTAAGGACGCCCTCGTAAAGATTGGTGATTCTCTTATACTGACCGTAAAGGTAGCCGATCTCTCTCGCACCGACGCCGATATCCCCCGCGGGAACGTCAACGTCCGCACCGACGTACTTGAAAAGCTCGGTCATATAGCTCTGGCAGAAACGCATAACCTCGGCGTCACTCTTACCCTTGGGGTCAAAGTCCGAGCCGCCCTTACCGCCGCCGATGGGCAGGCCTGTAAGCGAATTCTTGAATATCTGCTCAAAGCCGAGGAACTTGATAATTCCCTCGTAGACGGAGGGATGGAAGCGAAGGCCGCCTTTATACGGGCCAATGGCACTGTTGAACTGGATGCGGAAGCCGCGGTTGACCATAACCCTGCCGTCGTCGGTAGTCCAGGGAACGCGGAACTTGATGATCCTCTCGGGCTCTACAAGTCTTTCCAGAACGCCGCTCGTCACGTACTCGGGGCTCTGCTCTATAACGGGCTCGAGAGATTCGAGAACCTCTCTCACCGCCTGGTGAAATTCGGGCTCGTGGGGATCTCTCGCCACAACTCTGTCCATTAATTCGTTAAGGTAAGACGATTTGAACATAATATTTCTCCTAAATTTTATACATAAAAAATATATCACAAAAAGGGGCAAAAATCAATAGTTTTTTGAGATTTGGCTAAAAAAGGCCAGAGAGGCCTTATCTGTGGTAGAAGCAAATGCACGCGGAGGTAAAAAATGAAGATACGGGAGCTGATAAAAAGGATAAAGTTGCCTGCAAGGGCGTCAATATATTATCTTACTGCCAGTGCGGTCGGCAAGCTTGTAAGCTTCGTAATAACTCCCTTCGCCACAAGACTTCTATCCGAGGAGGATTTCGGTCAGTTCAGTCTTTATATGGCTATTCTCGGTGCATCCTCCATACTATGCTCTGCCATAACCTCGGGAAGTGCCATTTACAAGGGACTGAAGGATCACAATGGCAGGCGTAAGGGATATTTGCGAGTGGTTTTGGGCATAAATCTCGTATTTTCCCTGTCAATTTGCCTACTTTTGTTGGCATTTATGCCGTTTTTGAAGCTGCAACGCTTTTTGCTGATACCAATGGCACTGCAAATTCTTTGTGACGGAATAGTTGCTATCGCTATGAGCGAGAAGCGGTTTGACTACAAATACAAGACGGTAACGGCGGTAGCGGTGATAAGTGCGGTGCTGCCGCCCGTAATGGCAATAATCATACTGAACAGGTGGGGCGGCGGCTACGTCGTGAGAATATATGCACTTCTGTTCGTATCGCTGTGCCTTGCCTCCTATTCTCTTCGTAAAATAATAAAAAGCAAGGAAAAGGGCGAGCACGGTACGGCAAAATACGTTATAAGATCCTCTGCCGCCCTGCTGCCCCACAGTATTTCGGGGGCCTTGTCTATTCAGGCGGACAAGCTGTTTATCACCGCACTTATGGGTGCCGCCGCCCTGGCAAAATACACCGTGGTTTATTCGCTGGGCATCGGTCTTCAATTTACCGTAGGAAGTCGGAGGCCAAGCGGTCTT
>JAZQDF010000231.1:0-10304 GCA_045546635.1 Eubacteriales bacterium | reverse complement strand
GTTCACTTTTTTTGCAAAAAATGGGTTCAAATTTAACGATATGTTCAAAACGCTCTCAAAGTCGCCAAGAAATTGGGATTTATTCAATCAAGTAAAGTGGATTGTTTATTCAAAAACAAAGGGATTTCCGCATGCCGGATTTAGTTTTACTTTTCCATTGAGTATTATTTCTTCTTTTCCCCCGGGAATAATCATCGCACTATGTACCTTAAAAAAACCTAAACTGTCATACGCGGACAATATTACCATCTCGTTATAGGTGATTTCAGATTTCAAACAAGATCCATTTTTTATGGAACCAACAAAAACGCATTGATCTTTAGTTATTTCTTTTTCTTCTTCTATGATTTTATCAAACTGAATTTTATCTATTGTATAGATTAACACTGTGCCAGTGCAACCAATCAAAGATTTTTTTCTATTTACCGTTATTTTTCTCATACAACTATAACCTCTGTTAAATTCTTATTTATCGCTTCAATTATACTACGAAATCTTGCAAAAATCAAGGCGATAGCCTTGTATATCATCAATTCCAGAGGAATTGCATATCATCCACTCGGAGAGTGGCATATCATCATTGCGAAAGAAATACAACCTACGGTTGATGAGATGCACCTACGGTGATGATATACGCCTAACGGCGATGATATGCCATTGCTTTCGCAATGGATAAAAAAATACTGCAGAAAATGTATCCTTTTCTGCAGTATTTTTTGGTGCGGGAAACGGGACTTGAACCCGTACATCAAAGATACACGCCCCTCAAACGTGCGCGTCTGCCGATTCCGCCACTCCCGCGAGTGCTTTATTATTATAAAGCATTAACGTGGATTTGTCAAGACCTTTTTTCGATTATTTTTTTATTTTTTGTATTTTTTTACTTGTTTTGTTGACAGGGCTTGCTTGCGGTGTTATAATTTAAAAAAGGAGAATGCTTATGAAGGATTATTTAAATGAAATAAACTCGCAGTTTCCGATACGCCGAAGGGCAGAGGAGAAGGCAAAATTTCTTGAATACGTCAAGGGCGAGCTTGGAGAAGAGCGTGTTATCCTTGAAACCCTTGAGGGCAAGCACAATAATATCATAATCGGTGACGTGGAGTCGGCTAAGGTGATATTTACCGCACATTACGATACACCCGCGGCATCTATTGTTCCAAACCTGATGATTCCCGCCAACAAGCTTATCGGCACGCTGTATCAATTCCTTTATCCGCTTGCAATGGCTGTGCTTTCACTGTTCGTTGCTCTTTCGATTGGGGATGTGCTCGAGCTTGACAGCAGCTTTTCGGCTGCGTTATACGCGGTTCTTTATTTCGGTCTCTTTTTCTGCACCACGCGAATGACGTCGAACAGAAATAATAAGAATGACAACACCTCGGGCGTGGCTACGGTTATGTCGCTGGCTAAGGAGATATGCGACGGCAGGGCAGCATTCGTTTTGTTTGATAACGAGGAGAAGGGGCTTCTCGGCTCAAAGGCCTTTAATAAGGCACATACGAAGCTTCTTTCGGACAAGATGATAATCAACTTTGACTGTGTCGGAAACGGCGATCAGATTCTCTTTATCATTAAGGAGGGGGCCGCGGCAAAGGATGAGTATAGGCTCCTTAAATCATCGGTTATCTCGGATGCTGATTTTACCGCTCATTATTTTCCTGCAAAGAAGGCGATAAGTAATTCGGACTACAAGAGTTTTCCTTGCGGAGTGGGCGTAATGGCTTGCAGCAGAGGCAGGATAGTTAAGCTATACACCGGCAGAATACATACTGTCAGGGATACTATTGCCGAAAGTAAGAATGTGTATTTCCTTACGGACGCGATGGTGAGATTTGTAGAAAAGCTGTAAAACGGCACAAAAAATAGGGCAGACGGCAATAACGCCGCCTGCCTTTTAATATTAAATCAAAACGCCCACTCGCCGCCGCGGAAGATAGCGATCTCTCTGCCGTCCTCACAAACTGCGGTAATGTCCATATCCTCGGTACCGATCATAAAGTCCTCGTGCATAAAGGAATCGTTGATTCCCATATCGTGAAGCTCCTTCTCGGTGTAATTCTCATAGCCGCGGATAACGTTGGTAAAGCCTCTGCCGAGTGCAAGATGGCAGGCAGCATTCTCGTCGAAGAGAGTGTTGTAGAAGAGAAGTCCCGACTCTCTGATGGGAGAGGAGTAGGGAACGAGAGCAACCTCGCCAAGATAGGACGCACCCTCGTCCATAGCGATCATTTCGCGGAGGAGAGCCTCGTTCTTCTTTGCACCGACCTCAACGGCACGTCCACCCTCAAATCTTATCCAGAACTCGTCGATAAGCTCGCCGCCGTAGGAAAGGGGGCGGGAGGAATATACGATACCGTCTGCGTCACCCCTTCTGGGTGAGGTGAACAGCTCCTCGGAGGGAATGTTGGGGTTGTAGTAAACGCCTCTGCCGAGAGTCTCCTCACCGCCCGCCATAAAGACGGCGTTGGGAAGAAGACCTACTCTGAAGTCGGTTCCGCTTGCAGACTTGTACTTAAGCTCTTTGATGCCGAGGGAGTTCATATACTCGCACTTTGCTGCAAGATTCTCGTTATGCTGTCTCCAGGCCTCAATAGGATCGTCGTTTACTCTGGAGGTGGAGAGAATAGCCTCCCACAGCTTCTCAATGGCAACGCTGGCTCTCTCGCCGGGGAAGACCTTCTTCGCCCATTCCTTGCCGGGAACGGCAGCGATGCACCACTGATACTTGTTTTCCATCTTGGTTCTGATAGGCTTGATGATCTTTGATCTTGCCGCCATAGACTTCGCCATTTTCTTCTGGTTGATGCCTGCGAGACCGTCGGGATCGTCGCTGATAAGGTGGATCATACAGGGAAGGATCTCGGCTCTGTGCTCAAGTCTTTCAATCTGCCACTTTTCAACGGTGGCGAGCACCTTGTCGGAGCAATATCTTACGTGGGTTTTGGTAAGGGGCTGGTAGTGCCAGTCAACGCTTACGTCCTTCGCACCTGCCTTGTAGCACTCCTCAACGACCATTTTCACGAATTCGGGCTGATCAAGGCCTGCGTTAATAACGACCTCCTGTCCCTTCTGTACGTTAACGCCGCATCTTGCGATGAGGTTGGCATATTTTCTGAGTCTTGTCTTGTTCATAAAATTCTCCGTTCTGTCGACTGTGCGACCTGTTATTAAAGGCTTTTTAATACCTGGATAAGGTATTCGAATACTCTGTTAAAGGAGGGGAGAGAAAGTCTCTCGTCGGGGGTGTGGATATCGTGATTATCGGGGCCGATGGAAACGCAGTCAAGCCCGTCTATCTTATCCGAGAATATTCCGCATTCAAGTCCTGCGTGGATGGTCACAACGGTAGCATCCTTGCCGTACATTTCCTTATATACGTCGCACATAACCTCCCTGAGCCTTGATACCTTGCGATATTCCCAGGCAGGATACTCGCCGCGAACCTGAACGCTGCCGCCGTGTGCGGCTGCAATGTCCTTGATCCTTGAGATAAGCTTCGCCTTCTCCTCGCCAACCGCACTTCTTACGGAAATGGTAAGGTCAACCGACTTATCACCTATCTTCATAATACCGATGTTAAGCGAGGTCTCAACAAGTCCCTCGATATCCTCACTCATTCTTGTGACGCCCTGGGGAAGCTCGCCTATAAGTGAGAGAATATTTGCCGTTGCCTCCTCACTATAGAGCTTGGCAGAGGAGATAGACATATCTACCTTAAAGGCGGCATCACATTCCTCCTCAGGCAGTCTTTCCTTGCTCTCGTTAATAAGCCTGCTTATCTCGTAGATGGAGGATTTCGTGGTAAAGAGAACCATCGCATCCGAGGGGATGGCGTTATCAGCACTTCCTGCGGTCATCTTGCCGATTCTGACGTTTTCAAGTCCTGAAAGTATCTCTGCCGCGATTTTTATAGCGTTTGCACGATTTTTGTGGATCTCAACACCGCTGTGGCCGCCCTTGAGTCCGCCGATGCGGAGGGCGTAAATCTGACCGATATAGGTCTTTGACTTATCCGAGAGACTGATGTCGATTCTGCCGCCGCCGGCACATCCCGCTGTAAAAATACCCTCCTCGTCAGAGTCTATATTAATAAGCATTCTGCCGCGAAGGACGGACGCATCAAGATTTGTCGCACCGATAAGGCCGGTCTCCTCGTCCGAGGTGAACACCGCCTCAAGCTCGGGATGGGCAAATTCACCCGAGTCAAGAATTGCCATAGCGTACGCCATAGCCACGCCGTCGTCTGCACCGAGGGTTGTACCTCTTGCACGAAGGTAGTCGCCGTCGCGGTATAGCTCAAGCCCCTCCTTCTCCATATTGATAGGGCAGTCGGGTGTCTTAAGGGCAACGATGTCGGTGTGTCCCTGCAGGATCACGCCGGGATGATCCTCGTATCCTGCCGTAGCAGGCTTTCTGATAACAACGTTATCGCTTGCATCACGGTAGACCTCAAGTCCTCTTTTCTCTGCAAAGGCTACCAGGTAGTCCGCAATAGCCTTCGTGTTTCCCGATCCGCGTGGGATTTTTGAAAACTCCTCGAAAAAGCGAAGTGCCTTTTCAGAGAAGGGAAAATCGCTGAAATTTAACATAATTTCTCCTTTTTTGAAAGATATATTACTATTCTACAACAAAGTTTAATGATTTTCAAGTCAAAAGTTGACTTTTTCGAAGAAAAGTAGTAAAATATATTTATTAAATCATTTGCGAGGAAAAATTATGTCATACGTAGATCAGACTATTGACCTTATCAACTTTATCAAGAATTCTCCCACCGCCTATCATACGGTAAGCAGCGTTAGGGAGGCACTCGTTGCCGCGGGCTTCACCGAGCTTCGAGAGGACAACCCCAACGCCTTTTCTGACGGCGGACGCCATTTCGTTATCCGCGGTGGCTCATCAATAATTGCATTCAAGGGAAAAAGCGATAAGGGCGGCTTTATGATCTGTGCGTCCCACTCCGACTCTCCCTGCTTCAAGATTAAAAACGAGCTTTCCGGAGCAGCTTATACAAGGCTTGCCACCGAAAAATACGGCGGAATGATTTATTATTCCTGGCTTGACCGTCCGCTGTCCGTAGCGGGCAGGATCGTTGTTAAAACCGACAGCGGTGTAGAGAGTATTCTCGTTGACGTTGGCAGCGTAGCCGTAATTCCCAGCGTTGCGATACATCTTAATCGAGGCGTAAACGATGGATATAAGTTTAATCCCGCGTCGGATCTTCTCCCCCTCGTAGGTATGTCCGATTCAAAGGGCGGGCTTATGCAGACGATAGCCGATCAGGCGGGAGTAGAGATAAACGACATCATCTCCCACGATCTCTTTCTTTACAACGGAGAGCGGGGCAGAGTGATCGGAATCAACGACAGCCTTATTCTCTCTCCCCGTATAGACGATCTCGGCTGCGTGTACGCCTCTCTTCGTGCTTTTCTTGATGCACCCGAGAACGATAAGGCCGTTTCGGTTCTTGCCGTTTTTGATAACGAGGAGGTGGGCTCTGAAACAAAGCAGGGAGCCTCAAGCACCTTCCTTGATATGACGCTCAGGGCAATAGCGGGAAATGACGTCAGATACTCATCGATGCTGTATAACAGCTTTATGGTAAGTGCCGACAACGCTCACGCCCTGCATCCCAATCATCCAGAGCTTTACGACGGTTTAAATGCCCCCGTTCTCGGCGGTGGCGTGGTTATAAAGTACAATGCAAATCAGCGGTATACCACCGACTCCATCTCGGACGGAATATTCTCTACGCTGGCATACCGAGCAGGAATTAAACTGCAAAAATTCTCTAACCGTGCGGATATGGTAGGAGGCTCGACGCTCGGCTCCATCTCCAACACCAGAGTATCGGTGTCGACTGTTGATATCGGCTTGCCACAGCTTGCAATGCACTCGGCAAACGAAACTGCCGCAGTAAGCGACCTTTGCGATATGGTAGGCGTTCTCACCGAGCTTTATTCCTCCGGAATAGAGAATCTTGGCGATACGATTAATATCGTTAAGTAAACCGTAAAAAAGGACACGCATCGGCGTGTCCTTTTTCTTTGAAGCCGGTCTATCTGTGCTTCAGAATTCTGTAAAGGTATTCGGCAACGTCGGCCCTTGTGATTCTGTCAGTCAGAGAGGAGGTGTCACTGATATCGAATACACCCAGCGAGCACATAGCGTATACTCCCGCCCTTGCCCATACGGGAATTTCTCCGTCACCTGCAAAGACGCTCTCCTCTCCTTCATTTCCTGCACCGATGACTGTGGCGAGAATCTTCGCCGCCTCATATCTGGTTATCTCCTCGTTTGGCGAGAAGAGAAGCTTACCCTCCTTGAAATCGCCTACCACAAGGCCTGTTCTCTGTGCGGTGGCAATATAGCCCTTAAGCGACGGGGAGATGCTGTCGTCATCATCAAAATAGGTTTTAGTAAGCGAGGAATCGGCCTTGATACCTGCACATTTCATTACCATTGCAACAAACTCGGCTCTCGTAACGCTGTCGTCGGGCTTAAAATACAGATCGTCACCCAGCTGTACGCCGCTCATAACCCCCATTGCCGTCATAGCTACGGCGGCGTTGTATTCCTCACGCTCCTCCATATCCCGATATACGGTGTCGCACATTCTCTCGCTTACCTTTACCGATACGGTCACGGGCTTTGAATAATTGCCGTATTCATCTCTTGCCACGTAGGTAAATTTGTCCTTTCCTTTAAAGCCTGACGACGGGGTGTAGCAGTATCTTCCGCTGCTTTTTTCGGTAAGGGTAAGACTGCCTCGTTTGGGGTAGGAGACGATGATATATTCGATAGCATCCCCCTCGGGATCGGTCGCACCGAGGTTGCCCCATACGGATATTGACTGCTGTGTACTTACGCTCGATGCACTCATCGTGTCACCGACGGCCTCGGGGGCGTAGTTTACCTTGTCGATAAATTTCAGTATGCATTCGATCTCCGCACCTCCTGCATATCCGTCAACGGTGAATTTGAATTTACATTCGGTAACGGTGTCGGATGCGGGAATGAATACGAGAGCACCGAGATTTTTTCGCTTGATAACCCTGCCTTTGCCAACGCGTCTGCCGCCGAGCAGCAGCGTTCCCTCGGTGGACAGGGGAATCTCGGTTATGGTAATAGTATCAAAATCCGCAAGAGCAAGGGCGGACTTGAAGTCACCGTCGGTAAAGCTGATCTTATGACCGAGAAGACCTGTTTTAATCATATTCACGTCGGCAGCGACTACATCGGCAGCAACGCCGAAATATGCGGATGCCCCCACTCCTCCAAGGCATAACAGCGATGCCGTTATGGATACGGCAAGCAGCATAGATATTAATTTCTTCATTTTCAACCATTCCTTTCCTTCGATATGGATATTTTATCCTTAAGAAGTCATTTTATACGGGCAAAAAGCATTTTCGTACTTGAAATAAAAGAAAAAACTTGTTATAATGATATTAAAGAAAAATTATGGGGAAAAATGATGAAGCAAACCGAAAAAAACGAGACTATAAAGGGCAGGATCGAAAACGTCGTTTATCATAACGAATCTAACGACTATACCGTGCTTGAAATAGTTGACGATGAGGACAATCTCATATCTGCGGTAGGCATTATGCCTATGGCTTACGAGGGAGAGACGGTCACCTTGCGTGGCAGATGGACCTTTCATAAGGAGTTTGGAAAGCAGTTCAGCTTTGACTCCTTCGATAAGAGCCTGCCCGACGACGTTGACGGTATTTTCAAGTATCTCTCCTCGGGTACCATAAAGGGCGTGGGGCCGGTTACCGCACTTAAGATCGTAAACCGTTTCGGAGTGGACAGCTTTGACGTAATAGAGCACCGTCCCGAGTGGCTGGCGGATATTCCCGGGATAACGAGGAAGAAGGCCGCGGCAATATCCGAGTCCTTCCGACAGCAGTCGGGGATCCGCGGGGTAATGATGTTCTGCAAGGATTATATGGGTGTAGGCGAGGTCGCTAAGGTCTATAAGAGATTCGGTGCTGGTGCAGTTGGCCTTATAAAGGAGAATCCGTATATTCTCTGCGGCGGCGAGCTTGGAATCCCCTTTGCCAAGGCGGATGCTATTGCAAAGAGCCTCGGCTCAGATCCCGCATCAAGCGACAGGATCCTCAGCGGAATTACCTATATTCTGTCTCATACCGCCGCTACAAGCGGTCATACCTGCCTTGCCGAAGCCGAGCTTGTTCCCGCAGCGGCAGAGCTGCTTGAGATCGATGGCAATACCGTTTCTGATACTCTGAATTTTCTTCTCGACTCCTCCGAGCTTTCCTGCTATAAGAGGGGAGATATAAACTATATTATGACTAACGCTACTGCCGAGGACGAGGATGTTATTGCCCGCAGCATTTCGCGGCTTTCATCCTCTGCTGTCCATTACGGTGCGGGAGACATCGCCGGCCTTATTGATAAGGTCGAAAGCGGGCTTAGTATATCCTTTGCTCCCCTTCAGCGTTCGGCTCTGTATGCCTCTCTTGAGAACGGCGTAATGATACTTACCGGTGGCCCCGGAACGGGAAAGACCACCGTTGTAAAGGCTATGCTGTCTATATTCAAGAGTGTAGGTCAAAAGACCGTTCTTGCCGCACCCACGGGCAGAGCGGCGAAGAGAATGAGTGAGGCTACGGGTGAGGAGGCCAAGACGGTTCACAGAATGCTGGAGATGGAGCGAACCACCGACGGCAGCATCCGCTTCTGCCGTAACGAGCGTAATCCTATTTCCGAGGGCGTGGTTATCGTTGACGAGGCGTCGATGCTCGATCTTTCGCTTACTGCCGCGATGCTTCGTGCGATGAAGCGTGGCTCCAGGCTTATTCTTATAGGAGACTCCGACCAGCTTCCCAGCGTCGGTGCCGGCAACGTGCTATCCGACCTTATAGGATCGGACAGGATCAGGACCATCAGGCTTACCGAGATCTTCCGTCAGTCTAAGGAAAGTCTTATTATCACCAATGCTCACAGAATAAACGAGGGAACCCCTCCGCTTATCAACGTTACCGACAGCGATTTCTTCTTTGTCAGACGGGAGAGAGAAGGGGACATTGCCGAGACGGTTGCAGCTCTTATTGACGAAAGACTGCCTAAGACCTACGGTAGAAGCATCAGGGAGAGGATACAGGTCATTACCCCATCGAAAAAAGGGGTTGCAGGCGTTGAGGCTATGAACAGCGTTCTTCAGGAAAGACTTAATCCGCCCGCCAAATTCAAAAAGGAAAAAGCCTCCCACGGCACCGTCTTCCGCGAGGGCGACCGAGTAATGCAGATCGTAAACAACTACGACATTGAGTGGGAGAAGAACGGTGCGACGGGCATTGGACTCTTTAACGGAGATATCGGAGTCATCGAGCATATAGATCTTGGCGAAGAGCTTATCAGAATAAGATTTGACGACCGAATTGCCGAGTACAGCTACGATATGCTGGACGAGCTTGAGCTTGCCTATGCTATTACCGTGCACAAAAGTCAGGGAAGCGAATATCCTGTTGTTATAATTCCAATGTATTCCTGTGCACCTATGCTGATGGCGAGAAATCTGCTTTATACCGCTGTTACAAGGGCGAGAAGTATGGTTATTTTGGTTGGCAGATCGGATATTCCGCGTAAAATGACAGAAAATAACCGACTAATTCACAGATTTACCACGCTAAAAGACAAAATTTGTGATTATATTTAAAAACATACTTGAAATTTTTATTGAAATGTAGTATAATATGTTGTACATGTATAAATAGGTGCATTAAATCTACTTGAAAGGATGGCGGCATGGTTACGAAAATCGGGCTTGACTTAGGTTACGCGAATATAACCCTCAGCGACACTATGGCCGGAATATACCGCGAGCAATCGGTTGCTTTGATCGACCGTGACAGTCGCCGCATTATCTCGGTAGGTAAGGCTGCTATTGAGCAGGGTGACGAGCTTAGCGACCGTGCTATTCTTGTCCGTCCCTTCAAGAACGGTTTGCTCTTTGACAGGCAGATAACCCAGTCAATCGTATCTCACGTTGTCGGATCGGTTCCTAAGGACGAGCGGCTTCGCTGCGTGATGGGAATTCCATCCGACCTTATTCCGAAGCAGGAGCGAGAGATATTCAGTATACTTAACGATGCAGGTATTTCAGAGTGTTACGTTATAAACCGTGCCGTTGCCGCACTTATCGGTGCGGGCGAGTCTCCGACGCAGAGCGTTGTATCGGTTAACGTCGGTGCTTCCTCTACCGAGATCGCTATCATCTACGACGGTGAGGTCAAGCATAAAGTCGGATCGTAGCCATGTCGTTCTGTGAGCCA
>JAZQDF010000230.1:0-8212 GCA_045546635.1 Eubacteriales bacterium | reverse complement strand
ACCGCTTGGCCTCCGACTTTCCTGACTTGACTGAAGCAGCCACCTCTCAATATCGCTATCCCGAAAGCGACTCATAGCGATATACTGCGTACGGCTCTTAATAGTAGTAAGGATTCTGTCGCATTCCTTGGCCAGCAGAATGATGACTACCGCCTCCGGCGGCTCCTCCAGCACCTTGAGCAGGGCGTTCTGGGCCTCGGGCGTCATAGTCTCGGCGTCGTCGATGATATATATCTTGCTTTCCGACTCGGTTGCCGAGAGAAACATATCCTCGCGGAAATCCTTTACCGCCTCAACACCCAGGGTGGCACGGTCCTTCTTCCTCTCCAGCAGCTTCACGTCGGGGAAGCTGTGGTCGTATATCCTTCTGCAGCAATTACATACGCCGCAGGGAAGCGTCTCACCGTCACGGCTCTCGCAGTTAAGTGCTGCCGCGATCTCGTATGCCAGGGTGGATTTGCCGCTGCCGGACGGCCCGCCGATAAGAAATGCGTGGGGAAGGGATCCCGATTCTATTGCACGGCCCAGGCGTGCCCTGGTCTCATCATTGCCGATAAGCCTTGGGAAATAATTCCTCACGATCTCACTCCTTTGCTGCCGCGGCAGGATAGTATTATCCTTCTCCGTACGGTTAATCATAATACGGGCATATTACACCAATACATATTTTATCATTAAATAATTAAAAAGTCAATGGCAGAAAGAAAAAAACGCCCGTCTGTGAAAAAATATAAAGCTAAAAAACCTTATTTTGACATATTTCGGTTGACTTTTTTTATTTTCTCTGCTATAATCTACTTGTAAAAATGAAATACCGAAAGGACAGTAAAATGAGAGAAACTAAAATCAAGCTCGCCAGCGTTCAGGACATCAGAGAATTCGTTAACGTGGTTATCCTCGCGGACTACGACGTTGATCTCGTTCAGGGCAGATACGTTATCGACGCCAAGTCTATTATGGGTATCTTCTCGTTGGATCTCCTCTCTCCCATCAAGCTTATTGCACACTCGGATAAGGCAGACGCCCTCTTTGAGAAGCTTGCGAAATTCATCGTATAATTTCAATAAAAAAAGGCTGTCTTATACGCCGCTATGCAGTGCTTGAGACAGCCTCTTTTTTTATTTTACGTCTTTTTCTCTTTCCTTATCAATTTTGCGGTTGTGTCCGACCTGCAGGCATTCTACCATAGCAATAAAGAAGATTAGCGTGCATATTGCCATTACCGCCAGCATAAGAAGAGAGAGGACGATATTAAGCGTGGGATCCTTTATGGTGATGGCGAGCCTCAGCACGCCGATGCCAACAAGCAGCGGCAGGGAAACGAATATCCTGATAAGCGGGGACTTGTAGGAGCGTCCGCTGAGATCAATGTCAAAGAGATTTATCATCCTAATAAATTTTCTGAAAGTCTTCATTTGTATCCATCCTTCTTCGGCTCGTAACGTGCGGGCCGCTTTTTTATAAATTTTAGCACAGGGCGGACAAAAATGCAAGAGCGGGAGCGTGAATTTTTGCTTACAACCCCGAAAATATGATAAAAAGGTGAAAAAAGTATGGAAAAGCCGTTGACAATGCGGGGAAGTGGTGCTATAATAAAGCAAACGGTTGAACAACCGTTCAACCAAAGAGGAGATAATCAATGAAGCATCAGGAATTTAACACACCCTCCTGCGAGTGCGAGGAGGTACACGGAGAGGTGGTCGAGCGTAAGAGGGCGGCTATGCCCGACGAGTCCACGCTGTACGATCTGTCCGATTTCTTCAAGGTTCTTGGCGACTCCACCCGTGCCAGCATACTCTTTGCCATCGACGGCGAGCCTATGTGCGTCTGTGATATTGCAGACCTGCTCGGTATGACGAAATCCGCCGTTTCCCATCAGCTGAAGATCCTGCGGCAGAACGACCTTGTCACCTATCGCAAATCGGGTAAAAACGTCTTCTACACCCTTGCCGACGATCACGTAAGGGATATTATCGAGAAGGCACTTGAGCATATTAAGGAATAAAGATAAATCAGGTGCTTGCGTCCTTGTTCTCGGGGAGAGCCTTCTGCAAAAGGGCGGTTGCATCTTATACGAAAGGATAATAATTATGAAAATCAAGTACACCATCACAGGACTCGACTGTCCTAACTGTGCGGCAAAGCTGGCATCCCAGATGTCCTCTATCGAGGGCGTGGAGTCTGCCAAGATCAACTTCCTTACCGAGAAGCTTACCGTCGAGACCGACCTTGACGAGAGTGCGGCATACGACGCTCTTTCAAAGGCGGCAAGGGCGTTTTCAAGGGACGTTAAAATAGAGAGATGAGACCGCTTCTGAAGCTATTGAGATCCGACGTGACAAGGATCGTCGCGTCACTCGCTTTCTTTATTACGGCACTTATTTTAGAGCAGAAGGTAAATCCCTATATCGCACTCGCACTTTACATCATAGCACTTATCATCTCGGGTATCGGCGTTTTCATAGACGCGGTCAGAGGTATTCTTCGCCGCGATCTGCTTGACGAAAAGTTCCTTATGTCCATCGCCTCCATCGGTGCGATGATAGTTGGCGAATGGCGTGAGGGCGTGGCGGTTATGCTCTTCTTCCTGGTGGGTGAGACCTTCGAGCATTATGCCGTCCGTAAATCACGTGCATCCATTCGCTCGCTTATGGATATCTGTCCCGACGAGGCCTGCATCCTTACCGATGAGGGTGAGAAATATGTTGATGCCGAGGACGTTGAGGTCGGCAGTATAATAGTAATCCGTACGGGCGAGCGTGTGCCTATCGACTCGGTGGTCACCTTCGGCTCTGCCGACGTGGATACCTCAAGTATGACGGGCGAGCCTTTGCCCATATCGGTTGGAGTTGGCAGCGAGCTGTCAAGCGGCTTTATCCTGACGAACGGACTCCTCCACGCCAGGACGACTCGCCCCGCGGGTGAATCCGCAGCCGCAAGAGTCCTTTCCCTCGTTGAGAACGCCAACGAAAACAAGTCGGAGGAGGAAAGCTTTATTACTAAATTTTCGCATTATTACACCCCTGCGGTGGTTATTATAGCCCTGCTCGTTGCTGTCATTCCTCCTGTATTCGGCTGGAAGGGGCTTGCCGACTCTGTTTATACGGCTCTGACCTTTCTCGTCATATCCTGCCCCTGTGCTCTTGTGATTTCGGTGCCTATGGCATTCTTCGGGGGCATCGGCGGTGCAGCCTCACGCGGAATTCTCTTTAAGGGCGGCAACGTCTTCTCCAAGGTGGCCTCGGTGGAGGCTCTTGCTCTTGATAAAACGGGAACCGTTACCAGCGGTAAATTTGCCGTCACCGACGTTATCACCTTCGGTATCCCGAGAGAGGAGCTGCTGTCTTATGCGGCGTCGGCGGAATACGCCTCCAACCATCCTATTGCCGAATGTATAAAGAGCTCCTCTCATAATATTATTCCCACCGAGTCGGTGAGGGAGGAGGCGGGCTACGGCGTTATTGCCATCCTGTCGGGCAGGGAATGTGCCGTAGGTAATATCAAGCTTATGAGACGGCAAGGAATCGACACCTCCGCCATTGAATCCGAGCCTCGCGGTGCGGTCTACGTTGCTGTCGACGGTCATCTTTCGGGCGTTATTATCATCTCGGACAGCATAAAGCCCGAGGCGGCGTCCGCTATCGAAAGGCTTCACCGCCTTGGTGTAAAGCATAGCGTGATCCTTTCGGGCGACAGGGAGGAGAGCGTCTCTGCGGTTGCAGCCCGCGTTGGAATACGCAGCTGGCATTCATCCCTTTCCCCCGAGGAAAAGTACGACCGCCTTCGCAGTCTTATCTCCACCTCAAAAAGCACGATGTACGTGGGCGACGGTATAAACGATTCTCCCTCCCTTGCCGCTGCCGACGTTGGCGTTGCTATGGGCAGTATGGGACAGGACAGTGCTATTGAGGCCGCCGACGTAGTCATTATGACCGACAATCTGTCGAAGCTTCCCGAGGCGGTGCTTATTGCACGAAAAACCATAAATATTTCCTGGCAGAACATAATTTTCGCCCTTGGCGTGAAGGGAATGATACTCATACTCGGCCTTCTCGGATTTGCTAATATGTGGCTCGCCGTATTCGCCGACGTAGGCGTGGCGGTGCTGGCAATTCTCAATTCTATGAGAGCACTTATTTCTCCGAAGGCAAAACAAAAAAAACGGTAGAGTCTGACTCTACCGTTTTTTACTTAAAAGCGATTCTTCATCGCCTTTTCAATAGTTCTGTCCGCATCACGCTTCGCTGCCGAATCACGCTTGTCGTACAGCTTCTTACCCTTACACAGACCGACAGCCATCTTCACCCGCGAGCCCTTGAAATAGAGCGAAAGGGGAACGAGGGTATATCCCTCGCGGCTGACAAGTCCGGTAAGCTTCATAATCTCCCTCTTGTGCATCAGCAGCTTCTTCGGGCGGAGGGGATCCTTGTTGAAAATATTGCCCTGCTCGTAGGGGCTGATATGAACGCCCAGGGCGAAAAGCTCGCCGCCGTCAATATCGCAGTATGAATCCTTGAGATTCACGTTGCCGGCACGAAGCGACTTTACCTCGGTGCCGAACAGCTCGATGCCCGCCTCGTAGGTCTCGATTACAAAATAATCGTGCCTTGCCTTTCTGTTTTCGGTGATTATCTTTCCTTCAATCTTCATAATTACACTCGCTTAACCATTTTGTAATTATTGTAGCACAGTTTTTTTCCGAAATCAACCGTTTTTTGAAAAGACTCCCGAAAGTTCTTCAAGAATTTTGAACTTTATCTGATAGGAGCCTGATTTTATCAGTGAGATTTCCTCTCTCGTATAGTCGATAAGGCCGTCGTCGGCGGGGGCGGATTCGGTTGCCATCTCCAGGCACAGCGGCGGATACATCACGCACCACCAGTTCTTGCCATCCCCGTTACCGATTATGACGCGTAGCGAGGAGTAGTAGCCTTGCGGCAGGGTAAAGCCGTCGTATTCCCTCGTGTCGTACCACTCGGTGCTGACGGTCGCCCTGACGGGATAATCATAGCCAAGCTGGCGTATCCAGCCCTCTGCATCCTCCTCGATATCGGGCAGAAGACCACCAACCGTATCCTTCGCCTCCTCGACCGAGTGGACAAGGCGAAGGCTGTCGCCGTACTTTTCGAGAATTTTGTCCCGTACCGCAAGCTTTAGCTCCTGGTCGGCGGGCGAGTCGGAATTGGCTAATATATGTAGCCTGAGGGTATCCTCGTATATCTCGCCCTCTGCCTCGGTAGGCATAACACCCATAACCACCGTCACTATCATCATAACGGTGCACCATCTTATTAAGCTCTTCATTTTGTTACCTCTTTTCCTTGGATGAGGTAATCATTGACAGAAAAGGGGGCTTTTATTCGTCAAGCTCGCTTTTCAGATCTCGGCTCATAAGGTTGACCATAGCATCTTTTGGCGACAGTCCCTCCTTGATAATTTGGTATACCGCCTCGGTGATGGGCAGCTCGACGCTGTATTTTTTTGACAGCTCCACAGCAGCCTCAAGGGCATAGTAGCCCTCCACGACCATTCCGATCTGTCGCGAGGCCTCCTCATAGGACATACCTCTGCCGATAAGCTCGCCGCAGCGGTTGTTTCTGCTGTGCCGCGAGGTGCAGGTCACTATCAGATCGCCTATGCCCGCAAGTCCCATAAAGGTACGCCTCCTGCAGCCCATAGCAAGACCGAGCCTTGTGATCTCGGCAATTCCGCGTGTCATCAGCATCGCCCTCGTGTTGTCACCAAGCTCCATTCCCACAAGTATGCCCGAGGCAATTGCGATGATATTCTTCATAGCACCGCATATTTCCACGCCCCTGACGTCTGTGTTCGTATATACTCGCATACAGGAGTTGGCAAAGGCCTCGGCGATCCTCTCGGACACCTCCTCGATCTCGCAGGCCGCAACGATTGAGGTTGGTATTCCCGCCGCAACCTCCTCGGCGTGAGTGGGCCCCGACAATGCCGCCACGTTAAAGACAAGCTCGGGGCGTATTTTCTTCAGCACGTCGGCTAGGATCTCGGTCATAGTCATCAGACTGCCGCCCTCGATACCCTTGGCGGCGGTAACAAGCACTACTCCGTCCTTAAGATATGGGGCAATTCTCTCAACCGTACCTCTGACGAAGGAGGAGGGAACCACCACCAGAATCATCTCGCACTCCCGTGCAATATTGGATATATTTTTCGTGTAATTTATAGATTTGGGCAGGATTATACCCGGAAGATTGGGATGTCTGCCGCTTGCCTCAAGATTATCTATCTCATCGGGAAGGGCCGACCAGACCAGAACCGAATGTCCGTTTGTCGATAGCAGGGATGCAAGGGCTATGCCCCAGGTTCCTGCTCCAAGCACGCCTATTTTCATATACCTTTTCCTTTCGCGTTGAATATGCTATTTATATTATATCACAACGCGGGCCTGAATTCAACAGCCTTTACGAGCGAACCTCGTCCTCCACTACGTATGAGAGGTCGATGGGTGTTGCCAGATTTCTTACAAGTCGGTCGAAAAGCTCGGTGGCACGCTCTTCACTTGCGAAAAGGTCGGTTGCCTCACGCTGACTGGTTCTGCCATCGGGATCGGTCATAGATATTTTCACCGAGTAAAGCGGCAGTCGCCAATCGTGAGTACGCTCGCCCTCCCGTAAAATAAGCTCGTAGGTATAGCTGTAACCCTCGGACTCTCTGACTATACGGGAAACTATTCTGTTCTGTTTCATATTTACCCCCTTGAATTAAGATAGTAATATTGTAGCATAAACATAGATAAAATGTCGTTGAGAAATCGGGTGTAAAAAAAAGAGAGTCTTTGTCGCTTCCTTTTTGCATTGTAAAAATTGCTGTTTCCATAAAAATAAGGGGCGGTATGTCCGCCCCCTGAGGATCTATAATATCAGATAATGCATAAAATACAGTCATTTTGTCGGAAAAAAGTGCGTAAAATGGCAGAGAAAGGTGATAATTATGCCATTTTGACAGCCGAAAAGCAAGAAATACAATCAGTCTATGTCGCAAAGCTCAATCTGTGCCTCGGAATTGATCCTGCCGTCGCCCCTTACGGTGCGGAAATAGATGATTCCGCCCTCCTCACCACGCTGTACGCGAAGCTTTTCGCCCATCTGTGCCTCGTTTGAGTAATTGATGGTGATGGAGCGTATCATCTTGCCCTGAAGGGGTAGGAAATTTGAGTACATATCGGGATACTTGGTATTATTCATATGCCTGTTCTGATCCACGTCGCCGTAATGCACGCCGTATCCGCCCACGTCAATAAGGTTGGAGGGCAGCTTCATTTGGGCAAGGACAAGGTCGTTCTTCGGCAGGGTGGGAAGACCGAGGTCAAAATCGTTTACCCGCACCAACGCGTGCGATTCGGTGTCGATAAGAGCCCATACCGATATCGCCCTCGCCACGATCTCGCCGTCACTCTCCAGGGCGTAGCATCGCAGAAAGCTGTAGCCACGGCTCTCACAGGGATAGGTTATTGCAGTAAGTGGAGCGTAGGCACGCAGGGGACGAAGCACCTCAAGCTTTACCCGCGAGAGAATGAAGGCACGGTTGTTCTTCTTCAGGCTGTCGTAGGACATACCGCTCTCGGTAAGCTGGTACTGTGCCGCCGTCTGTATATATTTCATTATAGACGAGGTCTTTGCTATGCCGTTGTAGTCAACGTCGTGAACGTCAACCTCGCATTTCATTCTGTATTCCATAATTTACTCCTTATTCTTTGCTTGCTTTCTTAATTATCTTACATCAAAATCCGAAAAATGTCAAATATTTACCATTAAATAATTGTAAACATTTTATTTCGCTATAGACAAACGGCCTCAAGTTTGTTAAAATATATACGTAAGAAAAATAAAAGGAGATTTAAGCTATGACCGTAATTACCAAGGATAATTTCAAGAGTGAGGTAGAGGAGTTCGGCGGCCTTGCCGTAATACGCTGAAGAATGACCTCCAACATGATATTAGTATCTACCAGAACCTTCATACACCGTATTTCTCACTGATATCGTGTCCCATTCTCTGGAAGAGAATTTCTACATAGTATGTATAGTATTCACGGGTGTAAGCAGTGGAGCCGTCAGTAAGCGCTGCAGCTTCACCGTAAATTTTCGAAATTTCAGCCATTGTACCCTGAACTTTTCTCATAATATTTTCGTAAATATCAGGATATACATCATAAAGTGCAGCCGAGGCAATTGACA
>JAZQDF010000229.1:0-2158 GCA_045546635.1 Eubacteriales bacterium | reverse complement strand
CGGGAGGGCCTACGAGAAGCACGCCTCTCGGAATTCTGGCACCGAGCTTCAGGAACTTCGCAGGATCCTTAAGGAATTCAACGACCTCCTCAAGCTCTGCCTTCTCCTCGTCGGCACCTGCAACGTCAGCAAACTTTACCGCGTTCTTATCACCCGTAACCATCTTTGCCTTAGACTTGGCAAAGTTGTTCATCTTACCTGCACCGCCGCCCGACGTCTGTCGCATAAGGAATACGGTCAATCCGATAAACAGAAGTCCTGTAATAATATAAGGAAGGTATGCTACGTACCAGGGTGTTTCGGGGGTAGGCTCAAAATCATACTCCGCAAGGTTGGTAGATCCGTCGGCAGCGTTGGCCTCTATTATTGAAATAATTTTACCAAGCTGGAATTCATAACCGATATAGCTGAAGGTGTAGGTAAACTCCTTTACCTTCCTCTCGCCCTTATCATCCAACTCATAATTTATGCTTCCGTCCTCAGCGACGGTGACGACGAATGCATTAAGCTTTATCGTCCCCTTATCGTCAACGACGAAATCGCGTACCAGGTCAGCCTCAAAGAGATCGACCAGATCGCTGTATACGAACTTATCCTCATCCTTCGCACCGTTCATCATTAATGATGCGAAGATAATAACAATACCTATAATAAGGATAAGTATTATTATATTTTTAAAATTTGCCTTCATTAAGTATCTTCCAAGCCTTTCTTAATAAAACCATTAATATTATTATCAAAGATGAATCTTTTTATGTTCTGAATTCTGATGCAGAATAAAGTCGCACAGCCCCATCAGAATCGGCAGAATCGTCGATAGCAAGCGTAACAAAGGGCCCGCCATCAGAATTCGCTGCACCGCCATCGTCACGGACACCAAAGCCGGGCACCCAGACAACGCCGACGTCATCGCACAAAATAGGTATAAGACGCCTCTTGGACCGTGGGATCTTAAGGTCGGAAAACAGCTTCTTCACCTTATGCGTCATACCGTCGTAAAATACGGTATCCCCGTCCTTCTTAGAGCGTAAATACAAGCTACCCTTAATTATAGCAGAACGAAGGGATACTTGTATTGAATTTTTGTAAACATTTAAATAAGATTGTGAATTTTTATCCTTGGATAAAATGAAAACTGCGTTAAACGGTGACAGGTCGTTTACCCCATCCCTAAGCTGAAAGCAGAAATCAAAGTCCCCGTCGGTATCACGCGATACCCTGCACTCCCCACGCTCGCAAACAAAGGAGGCTCTGCCAATAAGTGAATATGAAAAATTATCCTTATGAAGCAGGGCGTGAATATCCGACGCAATACGGAAGGAAATTGAGGCGTCGCATTTAGCTGCCATTTTAGTAATTACCCTGACGTAAACCGAATAATGAAGAGCTAATAGGTCGGAATTCTTCACCGCGGCGTGCGACGCGATAAATTTGTCGGCGACGTCTGATATAAAATCATCGTCGGATCGCAGGTTATCGGCAAACCTCATAAGCATTCTCTCAGGATCGGAGCAAATACGCCCGAAGGCAGGAATGATCTCGTGACGAATGTAATTACGCGTGTAGTCATCCGACAGATTTGTGCTGTCGGTAACGAAGGGGATGCCGAACTCACGGACTGCATTTTCAATATCCTTTTTCGATACGCGAATAAGCGGGCGGATAATATTATCCCTGATGGGAGGAATTCCCGATGCACCCCTTGATCCGCTGCCGCGAAGGACGTTGAAAACCACCGTCTCGACAGAGTCGCTCATATTATGAGCAACCGCAACGCAGCCAATATCGTTTCTGCCGCATATTATACCGTGAAAAACAGAATATCTGACCATCCGAGCAGCTTCCTCGATACTGCTGCCATACTTCCTCGCCATAAGGGGAATATCGTATCTGTCCACGTAAAGCTCTATACCCAGCCCGGAGCAAAGCTCCTTACAAAAGGCCTCGTCGCGATCTGCCTCCTCGCCCCTGATACAATGATTAATATGCGATGCAAGGATAGAAAAGTCCTTACCCGTCCGCCTTCTGTATTCAAGGAGAAACAGCAAAAGCACGACCGAATCCGAGCCGCCCGAAAGACCGACCACAACGCCCGAGTCGATAAGGGACTGCATAGAATACTCCTCTATAGCCCCCTCAAGTCGGATCGTAGCCATGT
>JAZQDF010000228.1:0-1628 GCA_045546635.1 Eubacteriales bacterium | reverse complement strand
CCCAAAGAGAAGAAACTGCAACCTCTTCCTCGGGATATACTACAACGTTGTTATCATCGAGAAGATACATTCTGTTGTTCTCAAGGCTGTAGCAGTAGTGGAAATTGGTAGAATAAGTATTGTACTTACCCATAAATCCATTTCTGTTGAGTGCATCAATTGCATCACCTGCGGTCTTAAAAGACTCAACGGCACCCTCTGCTGCGAGAGTAACGTTCATATTTCTAACGAAGGATTTGTCGTTAGAAAGATTGGCCTTCTTGATAAGGCTTGAGAATGTAGGGATTAATACCGCCGCGAGGATTGCAATAACAGCTACTACAATCACAAGCTCAACGATAGTAAAGCCTGCTTTTCTTGTTTTTTTCATTTTTTGTTTTCCTCCTAAAAATGTTTTTACCGCGTTTTTATGTCGGTAATTGCATTATAACACAAAATACGCCATCTGTCAACTATATTCGTACAAATAATCAACCAATTTAGGACATAATTGATATAAACTAAAATATAGTTAAATAAACCGGAGGTTAAAAAATGGTTGACTTTGGTAAAAGATTAAAGGAATTAAGAATTAAGGAAGGCTTGACACAGCAACAGCTGGCGGACAAATTGAGGATCACAAAATCGGTAGTTAGCTACTACGAGCTTCAGGAACGTTACCCGTCTCCCGAAGTGTTGACTAAATTAGCACTTGTTTTTCATGTGACGACGGATTATCTTCTCGGACTTGAACGCTGCGAAACGGTTGACCTTACGGGACTTGATGAAGAGGATATTATTACGGTTCGTCGCCTTGTGGCATCCCTGCGTCAGAAAAATCTGTCCCGCAAGGATTAACCCCCATTTGATAAGGTTAATGATTTTTTGATGTAATTTTTTACCCAAAAACTATATAATCTATAAGGTCACTCGGCAGCCGGAATACTGATCAGCGTTTTAAAATACCTTTTGTGATGGTGAAGCAGTTAATAATATTTTCTACCGAGACGTGGCGTTGAACCTAAAATAAAGACTCAATACTTGGTCTTTTTTGCCTGTTTTTCGTAAACAATTATTTACGATAAAAGTTTGGAATGGTTTGACCAATTCTTAAAAAAGTTTCAAAAAAATCATTTTTTTCTTAAAAAAACGAGAAAAAGTTTGAATTTTTCCTGAAAAAACCTAAAAAAAAGAAATTCTTACCCAAAAAACCGAAAATGATTCGATTTATTTTTGGTTTTTTGCTTTATTTACTAAAAAAGAAAAAAACGCTCCCTTTTTTATTCGGGAGCGTTTTCTTATATCCGGAGTGCTTGCTATAAATTTCAGGCTTATTCGTATAAGGGATACTTTTTGCAAAGTGCCTCAACACGCTTTTTTGCCTCGGAATAATTGAGATCAAAATTCTTAAGAGTCATAGCGATGATCTTCGCCACCTCCGCCATATCCTCCCTTGTGAATCCGCGTGTCGTTACTGCCGCCGTTCCAAGTCTGATACCGCTTGTAACGAAGGGGCTCTTCTCATCGTAGGGGATGGCATTCTTGTTGCAGGTCACTCCAACCTCGTCGAGAAGATGCTCGGCCTCCTTGCCTGTATCAACCTTCATTCCCGTAAGGTCGACCAGCATCAGATGGTTGTCCGTACCGCC
>JAZQDF010000227.1:0-9064 GCA_045546635.1 Eubacteriales bacterium | reverse complement strand
TCATTGTCTTCCTTAAGACCGCTTGGCCTCCGACTTTATGTCCTTGGGATAAGGAAGAAGTCCCCAGTCGTCACGCGAAGCGAAATTCTCTCTGTACTTGTTATCAAGGTCGGGAATAGTCCAGCCTGAGGAGAGATACATTCCCACCTTACCGGTGAAGAAGTCGGTAGCACCGATTGCGTAAGAGGTGTATTCCGCGGAAATGAGGTCCTTTATAAACTGGAAGCCCTTCGCGGTTGCCGCGGAGTTGTAATATCCGCCGGCAGTAAGGCCGTCAGCAGAAACGAAGCTGCCGCCCGCCGCGTAAATGAAGGGATAGAGAAGGTAGGGCGCGGTCTCGTCCTTGGTAGCGTCGATACGCATATCAACCGCGGTAACGCCGTGGGACTTAAGTCTTGCACAAACGTCCTTAAACTGATCGAGAGTCCAGGGATTCTCTGCAGTGTAGCCGCTTACGTCGATGCCTGCATCACGGAAGATCTTCTTGTTGTAGAAGAAGCCCGCACTGGATTCCTGGATGGGAAGACCGTAGAGTCTGCCCTCGTACTTGTTAAGCGAATAGAACTTTTCCTGATCCTCTGCAGGGATAAGGTCGGTAATGTCGTAAAGAAGATCCGCACTTGCGTATGCAGCGGTGTTAGGTGCGTCGAAGGTGATGATGTCTGCAAGAGTACCCTCAAGCTGGTTGTTCTGAAGCTCGGTCTCGTAGCCGGATGCACCTGCCGAACGAGCCTTGAAAATTGCCTGAGCCTTGATGCCCTTATCCTTATATGCCGCGTTGAAGGCGTTGATTCTCTTCTGGTAAGCCTGGCCCTCGGTAGAGGTCTTGTCAACGTGGAACATAATCTTTACGATGGTGTTGCCATCAGAATCGGTGGGAGGTGCCTCTCCACCGCCGTCTCCCGTGCCGTCGCCGTTGTTACCGCTGCCCGAGCCGGGGGTACAAGCGGTTATGCCGAACATCATAACGATAACGAGCATAAGTGAAGTAAGTGAAAGTAGAAGCTTTTTCATTGTTTTTCTCCTTTATATTAATTTTTTATTATCAAAATAACGTTTGACTATTTTGTTGTTTTGCCAAGAACGAATTTCGTTTTCAGCACCGTTCTTTGACAGGTCTCCTCGTTATGTATCTTCTTGATGAGCAGTCTGACGACCTGTCTTGCCATCTCCTCGATCGGCTGCTCCACGCTGGTGATATTGCTGATGCCCCACTGCTTGAAGATACCGTCATATGATATTATCTGCAGCTCGTCGGGGATTTTCTTACCCATATCCATAGCCGCCTCGTAGAAGAACTGGGACAAGGTGTAGCCTGAGACGAATACGCCGTCAACGTCCTTATATTTTTCAAGGAAGTTCTGGACGACCACCGCCTCCTCACCGTGCTGGATAACCTCGTTTACTATGCGGGGCGTCATATTATGCTCGGCCATAGCGTCGAGATATGCACGCTCCCTCTCGGACACCTCGGAGGTGACTATCGGCTTTGATCCGATAAATCCAACCCTCTCAGCCCCACGCTCTATCATATAATTGACGGCGTTTTTCGTGGCGTCGTAGTTATCACTGGTAACGTAGGGTATATTTTCACCGAAGGTACGGTCTATAGACACGATGGGGCATTTCTTAAGCTCCTCCTCCTCGTGCATATAGTGGGTAACGAATACCGCACCGTCAACCTCTCTGTGCGTGATCCTTTTGATGATCTCGGTCTCTCGCTCAACCTTCTGCTGTGAGGATACGAGAAGCACCGAATATCCGAAATTGCTGGCCTCGTCCTCAATGTAATAGGCAAGCTTTGCAAAGAACGGATGATTGATAACAGGTACTAAAAGGGCAATTATGCGAGTCTCGTTTTTTCTTAAACGAAACGCCATATTATTTCTGGAATAGTTAAGGGCCTTCATCGCCTCCAGCACCTTTTTTCTGGTTTTTTCGCCTACTGACTTCTCGTTGTTGATAACTCTTGAAACAGTACCTACTCCAACCCCTGCGTATTTTGCTACGTCTTTAATTGTAGTTTCCATATTTTTATAAATTAACTTACAGCCGTGCGTGCTTCACGTTGGAAGCACGCATTCGACGTCGGGCGTATTAATCAACCAGCGTTACGGTAATCTCCCTGTCGCCGTTGATCACAATTACGTTACTGTCAAGTGTCAAAAGGTCTCTATCTATTGTCAGCATAAGATTGTCTATGCTGTACTGCTCAGGTGTAAGCTGTGTGCCGTTAAGAGTAACCGACGCTACCTCAACGTTTCCTAAATAAACGACTGCATTACAGCCTCTCTGAATAGTCATATCCTTTAATTCCGTCTCGGTAACGGCAGTAACGGTTACGGTGAACTCGTACGCACTTGCACCGCCCACAGCCTTGAAGGTGTAGGTTCCAACGGGTAAAAGCTCGAGATATGCCGCATCAATTACAAGATTTCTGCCGTCGCTGGTATAGAACGCACGGTCTACCTTGGTATTCTTGGCGGTCTTGTTGTAAAGGGCGGTTATAACCTGCTTTGAGTCACCGACAACGTTAAGATCGCCGACGCCGTCGTAGGAATACTGACCGTTGAAGTTTACAACCGACTTGAAGGTCGCCTTACCTGAGAATACGTTAAGTCCGAAGAGTCCC
This sequence comes from Eubacteriales bacterium, assembly GCA_045546635.1. Lineage (GTDB taxonomy): Bacteria > Bacillota > Clostridia > Oscillospirales > CAG-272 > UBA1740. The sequence continues at coordinate 6,432 of JAZQDF010000227.1, read as the reverse complement.
TCGGCAGGCTCGTTCTCTGCGAGAACGGTATCGATAACCAGACGTCCGTTGATGTAGCCCTTTATCGATCTGCCGTTTGCCTCAACTCTGAGAACCACGTTATTTGTGTTGACGTCGGGAGCACTTGCTCTGCCGATCTCGCCGTTTGGCGACCACATCTTAACGATTCTCTCGTTGTTGTCGTAGTTGAAGATGATGTACTGGCTCATATCCTCACTTGCTCTGAAGATGAAGGCCGCAGCCACGGCATCAAGAGAGAAGGATACGGAGCAGTTGAAGTCAGCCGCACTATCGGTGGACAGAATATATCCGTCACCCGCAGGGCTGGTTGCTATAATATCAGAATCCTTTGCGATCCAGCTGCCCGAGATAATGCCCTCACTGCTGAATTCAATATCCGAGTCGGGCTCGCCGGAGTAGACCGCAGCCTCAATCACCTTCTGCTGATTACCGCAAGTGACGGTAAGGGTTGCCTTGCCTACCTTAAGTGCCTTAACGATAACGCCGCCGGTAGTATTTTCAAGAGAAACGACGTCCTCGCCGGCGGTAAGCTCCCACTTGATCTCATCGCCTGAGGTAGAGTATGCCATAAGCTGCTTTTCGGTGGTGAGACCGGTGTCAAGCTCTACACCGTCGTCGCTGACGTAAAGCACGGTCTCGCCCTCAACGCCCTCGCCCTCACGCCATACCGACGCGATCTCGTTAAGCACAAGGCTGTCGACGGTTACCTCGCCTCCAACCGACAGCTCTGCACCTACCGAGTAGGGAGAAGCAAGAGTCAGGAGGAAGAAGGGAATCTTGAAGTCGTCGCAGAATACCTCGACGCCACCGTTATCCGAGAGGATGTAGAAGTCCTGCTTGCCGAAATCTCTGGGGCCGGAGGTGTATCTGAAGCGATAATCCTTGATGTTAAGTCCTGCGGAGGAGGTGAATCTACGGTCTACGAAGTAGCCCTCGTCCTTATTCCAACCGATCTCGGTATACTCATCCTCGCTTAGGTTGATCTTCAGGGAAATGGGCTCGTTGTTCGGGTTATCTATGTTGAGAATCATCTCAAAGATATGTGTATTAACTCCTGCAAGGAGGTTGTCAGAGCCTGCGTCAAGTCTCTGACCGTTTACGGTAAGGAGATTTTCCTTTGTAAAGGCTGTGCTGTCCTTCAGGATGGGAGTCTGGGTAAGGATATATCCGTCGCCCTCGGTAGCAAGTCCCAGGATAACGGGAATTGTCATACCCGAGCCGTTCCATACCTTTCTTGCATTAGCGTAAATGCCGCTGTCGGTATCTGCGGGAACGCCTGCGAACCAATGCATCGTTACGGTCTTGCCGAAGTAGTCGCTGGACTCATCTCTGATGCTGAAGCTCTGTGCCGCATAGGAGTCGGTGCCGTACTCCATTCTCTGAATATCGCCCTGATCGATGGCACCGCCGTCCTTATCGGTAAAGGTGATGCTGTTGCCGTCGTAATTCATCCTACCGACTATGTACTCTCTTGAGGTAAGAGTCATTACGGTGTATATCTCACCGTCATCGGCGGTAAGAGTCACAACGTCGGGACACTCGGGAGCAATTGAATCAAACTGTCCTGCATAGGACCAATCCCAGAGGTTAGTGGACTTAAGGAACCATACCTTATTCTCCTGCTGGCCTGTAAGAGCCATACCCCACGCGGTGGTCTTGCCATTTTCATCAAATGCTACGGGGAAGACCTTGGGATCTCGGCAGGCGATCTTGTGATAAATGCCGTTGGATGCGGTAGCCACGTCCTGAGGAATCATCTTACGCTTTGTCCAGGTCATACCGCCGTCGTCCGAGGACATAATCATCTGATCCTGTCTGCCGCCGTCACGGGTGTAGAAGCCGATAATACCGTTGCCCTCGCCGCTGGGGAACCAATTGAAGCTGTCGATCACGTCGCTGTCGCCGAGTCTGTACTCGTAAGCCGAGCCCGACCACATATAGCCTACACCCTCGCCCCAATCCTCATCGGGGAAGAGACAGATGGGAAGAAGCTCCCAATGTGCAAGGTCGCGGCTTCTGGCGTGGCCCCAATACATATCGCCCCAATAGTTGTTGTAGGGGTGGTGCTGATAGTAGAGGTGATAGTAGCCGTCGTAGTAAATAAGACCGTTAGGATCGTTGTTCCAGTGTGCGTACTGGGAGAAGTGATACTGGTTACGGTAAAGCTCGGTGTAGAAGGAATAGTCGCTCTTGCCGTAATAGATATCTGCGAACCTGACCTTAGAGCTGAAGCAGTTGAATCCGATGCTGCCGCCCTCGTAGGCAACGCCCTCGGGAAGCTTCTCAAGAGAGCCAAGCTCGATGGTATTGTCAATACCGAATCTGCGGATATTGTCAGCATAGAACTCTGCGTAGGTGCCATCCTCCTCGGGAGTGATGATAACCTTGAGCTGAACCTTATCGATATTTCTTACCTTATCGCCCACAAGACGTCTTTCGCTGTCGGTCATCTTGTCGTTACCGATGAAGTAGTCGGTGAGAAGCTCGGTTGCAGTTACCTTACCCTCAAAAACGGTAAAGTAAATCAGCTTAACTCTGTTAGCCTCTCTGTCAACGTTGAACACCCAGTAGTGAACGCCGTCCTCGCCACCGAAGACAAGGCCCGCCGCAACACCGCTCTCGAAGGAAACGGTAGAGGTGTAAACGAAGCTCTCATCAGCTGCGTAGCTGATCTCGGAGAGTGTGAAGGTATCCTTCGTGCTCTCAAGGCTTACGTCGCTTGCCGTCGGCTGATTGAGAGTGACGTCGGTAAAGGTCACGTCGGTATTACCCATATTACCAAGCTGACCGTTCTGTTTGCCGCCGGAGATATTCTCCGACGCGGAGGGGCCGCCGGGCTCGCCTCCCATATTGACGGTCTGGTCATTCCTTCCGTCAAAGCTGCACGCTACTAATGAAAAACTCATTACGCAAATCAATGCGAATGCTATGATCTTATACCAATTTTTCATTTTTGCTCCTTCCTTTTATAGATAATTATTTATAGTTTCCAAATCAGGCAGGTTGTCTATCGCACCGCGACCGATGGTATTAAGTGCACCTGCAACGTTACCGAACCTGAGTGCCGAATTAAGCACCTCGTCGGTCAGCGGGCGTCCCGTGTTCTTATCAAGAACCGAGAGTGCTCCTGCAAAGAAGGCATCGCCTGCACCGGTCGTATCCACCGGGCTCACGCTGATGGTGGGAACCCGACGGGACTTGCCGCCGTACCGCCACTCGCTGCCCTCCTTACCAAGGGTGATGAGAACGAGCTTGTCGCCGAGCGAGCTTACGTAATCCTCGCCGAAGGTTTCTACCTCGTCCTCCGAGAACTTAACTATATCCGCACAGGAAAGTATTCTCTTATAGGCTGCCAACGCACATTCTCTGTCGCGGAAGATATCCGTTCGGTAATTGACGTCGAAGGCAACCGTCTTGCCAAGGGCGTGAGCACGCTTTATAATATCCAGGGCGTATTCAACGCAGTCGGCGTCTGCCAGCATAAGTGAACCGATGCATACCGTATCAGCCGAGCCTATCAGCTCATCGCTTACCTCGGGCATACAGTAGTCCGCCGTATTCTTACGGTAGAAGCAGAAGGCACGCTCGCCCTCCGCATTTAATTCAACGAACGCCAGGGTGGTATTACGCTCCTTATTCTGATGAATATAGGCTGTGTCCATACCAAAGTCCTTGGCATACTTAATAAGGAACCGACCGATGAGATCGTCACCAACGCTGCCGACGAACTTAACCGACGCACCGAATTTCTTCAATGCACAGGCAACGTTGAAGGGGGCACCGCCCGCCTTTCTCTCATAGGTGGTAATTCCATCCCTCTCCTCACCGATCATATCGGCAAGGATTTCACCAATACAAACTAACAATTTAAGCCTCCTCCGAAGCCGCCTGCTCTGTCTTCTGCTTATACAGTCGGCTTTCATTTATGGCAAATATGACAGACCTTGCGGCGAGTGCTATGAAGAGAAGCACGGGCGGAAGAGCGTTTATCATATTCTGATTTATGAAGAACATACCGATTACGGTCAGTACGGCTGATATCAATCCCGAGAACCAGAGGAACGAGCCCACTATCTTGATCATTGCTCCCAGAGAGTATATGCTCTCAACTCCGCAGAGCCTTAATATAGAATAAGGTAGAAGAGCCGCAACCATAAGCATAAGGGCTATAAAGGGTATCAGCGTAATGACGTTTATAAAATACACGTATCCGTTCACGTGTCTGTTTTCCGAAAAGGCAGACATAACGAAGCGATCAACCGACTCCTCGGCATCGGCGGGCGAGTCAGCATCACCGACTACCCTTCCGTTATCCAGTCCACCGTAGAAGCCGTAGAAGGAACGGGACTGACCTCCCCTTACGGTAAACGATCCTGTAATATAATCATCAAATATAAATAAGTAGTTAGAATTACCTTTACTTAAGTATGTATGATAATAATAGTTACGTAAGAGAGGAACCGCAGAGCTTCTCTCGTATTCCTTTATCTCGGGGTAATATTTTGAGAAGTAAAGTCGGTATATTTCGCGGTCGTACTCCTCCCTCTCAAGCCTTCCCTCTGAGAGCTCGCCCGACAGCCTCTCGACCTCTGCCCGACTCTCATCGTCAAGGGCGTTGAGGTAGGCCGTATATCCTGCGACCAGCTCGTCGGTAAGTATAAGTGCTTTGCCCGTATATTTTAATCTGAAATCAAAATTCATCCGTGCGACCTGGCTTAAGGTGAGATATTCGTCATAGCTTATCTCGATGTCCTTGCCGTCGTTTGAAACGCAGTAGGCATAAACCTCGGCAAGAGTATCGGCGGGGCGTGAATCCACCACCACGTTATAGCCCTTTTGCGAATAGGCGTCACAGTCGGCCTCACTTTCGAAGGTGTTTATCAGCACGCCCTCGGTATACTCGCCGCCAAGCCCAAGCTTCAGATCGCCGTTTACTATTTCCGCATCAACTCGTTTATTGGCGTCAGCGTTTGCCAGCACCGCGTACAGCGTTTCCTTGAAATCGGCCGAGCCGTTATACTGCACGCCGAATGGCAGCAGATCTCCGAGGAAAAAGCCGCACCACAGGAATACCAAAGCTATCACGAAGCCCAAAAAGGCGTTCGTATAGCCACGCCGCACGCCCTCCTTCGCCCTGTCGTGGGAGAAAAAGCTGAGGCAGAAGAACTTAATCCATTTTTTCATAAATTATTTATTACCGTACTCTCTTGACATAATAGAAAGCTCGGTTTCTCTGTCAAAGAGGTGTACAAATCTCTCGTTAAAGCTGATTCCAACCGCATCGCCGGGGATCAGATCGTTTCTCTCGGGCACGCTTACGATAAAGTCGTCGTCATCCTTGTTGAAGCGAAGGAACAGCTGTGTAGTGTTACCGAGAACCTCCTTGATGGTCAGGGTTGCCTTAATGCCCGACTCGTCAACTCTGAGATTTTCTCCTCTTACGCCGAGATAAACCTTGTGGGTGCCGCCGTCCAGGTATTTTTCCTGAATAGTGCGAAGTCCCGACAGGTCAAGTGCCACGGTCTGACCGTCCTTGAAGGTGGTGCCTAGCTTATCGCCCTCACGCTTTATCTCAACGTCGAAGAAGTTCATCTGAGGAGTTCCGATAAAGCCTGCAACAAACTTGTTCTCGGGGTAATCAAACAGATTGGTAGGAGTATCGATCTGCTGGATAACGCCAAGCTTCATAACTACGATTCTCGTGCCCATGGTCATCGCTTCTATCTGGTCGTGAGTAACGTAAATGAAGGTGGTCTTCAGCTGATTATGTAATTTAACTATCTCGGCTCTCATCGCCGTTCTCAGCTTCGCATCAAGGTTCGAGAGAGGCTCGTCGAGAAGGAACACCTTCGGGCCGCGAACCATTGCACGTCCGAGAGCGATACGCTGACGCTGACCGCCCGACATCTCTGCGGGCTTGGAGTCAAGCAGCTCCTCAATTCCCAGTATGCCTGCCGCCCACTGTATCTTCTTATCGATCTCGTCCTTCTTCATATGGACGTAGTTGTATAAGGGAACGGGCGTGCTCTTATAATACTCAAGCTCGGTCTCAGCCTCCTTGATACGCTTTTCAAGAAGGGCCTTCTTCTCCTGATAGTAGTAAAGATCTCCCTCTGCCATCTCCGCAGTGATGGCTCCCGACTGGAGCTTCGCCTCAATCTTATTGATATCCTTGTCAAGAGACACGAGCTCCTTATGAAGATTTTTCAGCTTTTTAGTCGCCTTGCCGATCCTTCTCTCGTCAATTGCAACAACCTGCTTGCCCTCGCTGTCAAGCTTAGGCGTGGGAACCTTTCGCATTTTAAGTCCGAACGCGATATTGTCGTACGCTGTGAGATGGGGATAAAGTGCATAGCTCTGGAATACCATCGCTATATAAGTCGGATCGTAGCCATGTCGTTCTGTGAGCCA
>JAZQDF010000226.1:0-1627 GCA_045546635.1 Eubacteriales bacterium | reverse complement strand
CCACCCCCTCCAAGGCGGAAGTCGCGAAGCAGATCCTCAAGGACCTGACCACCCACACCGAAGAGCCTGCCGCTGCCGAAGCTGAAGATCCTGAAGCTGCCACGGAAGATACCGAAGTCCAGAACGACGAAGAAGCCCCTGCTGACGAACCTGTCGAGGAAGCTTCCGAAGCCTCCGAAGAACAGACTGAAGCTGTAGAAGAAAATACCAAAAAGAAAGAAGAAGGCGAGCGCGATTTTCTTTCCGATTTCTTTGCGGATAACGGCGAAAAGGTAACCTGCGTACCGGAGGATGAGCTTGAGCCCGAAAAAACAGGTCTTGAGGATAATTTTACAGGGCCCGATATGAGTGCCTTCGGCGAGCAAGCCGTAGAGGATGATATTGATGATATATTCTGCGAGGACGCGGTTATTGAGGGTGCGGGAAAGAGCATCAACGCAAAGGAGCTTGGCAGTGTTGCCGCGGATAAGGCGTCAGATGGCGGTGATATGGAGGAGGATGAGGACATTCCCTTTGATACCGATAGTATAGAGCCTGAAAAGCCCAGCCCCGAGGAAATGTACGAATTTCCGTCGGTGGACTATCTTCCGGGAAATCCCAATCCGTCGGTGTTCAAGGTTACGGAGGAGCTCACGGAAAAGGCGAAAAATCTTGTTAATACCCTTGCAAGCTTCGGCGTGCGTACAAAGGTAATGAACATTTCCTGCGGTCCTACCGTTACAAGGTATGAGCTCAAGCCCGAGGTTGGCGTAAAGGTACGATCGATACAGAATCTTGCAGACGACATAGCACTGCACCTGCGTGCCTCCTCTGTGAGAATTGAAGCACCTATTCCCGGTAAGGACGCGGTGGGTATTGAAATTCCCAACGATACTGTTTCAACGGTTTATATAAAGGAGCTTATTGACAGGGACGAATTCCGTGACCTCAAGAGCAAGCTTTCTGTAGCTCTCGGTATGGACGTATCCGGCTCACCGGTATATATGGATATCGCAAAAATGCCTCATTTGCTGATAGCAGGTGCGACGGGTATGGGTAAGTCGGTTTGTATCAACAGCTTTATTATAAGCATTATCTACAAGGCAAGACCCGACGAGGTAAAGCTTATACTCATCGACCCCAAAAAGGTTGAATTTGCAATGTACGACAGAATACCGCATCTGCTTGTTCCGGTGGTTACAGACCCGAAAAAGGCGGCAGGCTCACTTGCCTGGGCGGTTAATGAAATGGAGCACCGCTTTAACCTTATCGAAGCCGCAAAGTGCCGTGATATAAAGTCCTATAACGCTGTTTGCGAAAAGGATTCAAGATTTAAAAAGATGTCGCAGATTGTCATTATCATTGACGAGCTTGCTGACCTTATGATGACTGCCCGCGATGAGGTTGAAACCTCTATCTGCCGTCTTGCACAGAAAGCAAGAGCCGCAGGTATGCACCTGATTATCGGTACACAGAGACCGTCGGTTGACGTTATTACCGGTGTTATTAAGGCAAACGTACCGTCGAGAATCGCATTTACCGTTGCATCGCAGGTTGACTCAAGAACAATTCTTGACGTTGTGGGTGCGGAAAATCTTGTGGGTAAGGGCGATATGCTTTATGCTCCTGTAGGCAGTATGAAGCCCAC
>JAZQDF010000225.1:0-3310 GCA_045546635.1 Eubacteriales bacterium | reverse complement strand
CTACCCTGACGACGCAGAAGCTCCTCGGCAACTGCTATGGCAGGATTAATATGTCCCGCGGTTCCACCGCCGCAAAGCAAGAGTTTCATCTGATGATCCTTTCATTTTTGAATTTTTGCATTTCTTGATACTGCGAGAATTATCCCCATCTCGAAGAACAGCATAACGAGGGATGAGCCGCCGTAGCTGAAAAATGGCAGAGATATTCCCGTGTTTGGGATGGTGTTGGTGACTACGGCAATATTGAGGAGCACCTGTACCGCCATTTTTATACATATTCCCAGGCAGACAAGCCGCGTAAAGCTGCTCTCGGCACGCATCGCGATAATACAGCCACGATAAATGAGTGCAGCGAAAAGAACAACTGTAACGAAGGCTCCAGCAAGCCCAAGCTCCTCGCAGAGTATTGCGAATATCATATCGTTTGCAGGCTCGGAGACGTAGCAATGCTTCAGTATGCTTTTCCCGTATCCCACGCCGAAAAGTCCGCCCGAGCCTATTGCCATCAGACCCTGTAAGGTCTGCCAGCCGCCTGTCAGCTTGTATTGCTCGGGATCCTGCCAGACGGTGATGCGATCCTTCGTATAGTCGGTAAACAAGGCAAGACAGCTTACCCCGATTACACCCACACCGCAGAATGCGGATATGTATCTCGGATCAACCCCTGCGACAAATATCAGTATCAGCCCGATGGTACCAAGAATGATTATGCAGGACAGATGCTTTTGCAGCATAACCAGAGCTATAGGGATCAGCATTATAAGGCAGGGCAGCAGCGTCCCGTAGAGAAAAATATTACGTCGTGATTTTCTGTCCGTGGCTTGGGACTCATATTTTTCAAAGTAGAGAGCCAGCATCATAATGATCGATAGCTTAGCTATCTCGGAGGGCTGGATGGTTATCGGGCCAATTGCTATCCATCGCTGTGCACCGTTTCCGACAAAGCCCACAGCCAGCACCAAAAGAAGAAGGAACAGCGTTCCGCCGTATAGATAAGGCGTGTATTTTTTGTATACGGCAGGATCGATTTTTGAGCTTACCGTCATAACCGCAAAGCCCATAAGCAGCCACAGAGCCTGCCTCTTGATAAAATACAAGCCATCTCCATAGCGTGCCTCTGCATAGGCTGTGCCTGCACTGAATACCATCATCGTGCCGTAAAGGGTTATCAGGATTACAAGCAGCAAAAAGACAGAATCGATACGACCTGCTTTTCCTTTTGCGAAGGGGAGGGGAAATCGGAGAATTTTTGACGTTGACGGTCTTTTCATATCATCCTCCAAGGACTAAAATCCAAAGTGCAGAAAAGAGCAGAGTGACCGACACGCCTATGATACAGATCCTTCTCTCACTTATACCGCATCTTTCAAGGTGATGATGAAGCGGAGCCATCTTGAACAGACGCTTCTTCGTCAGCTTGTAGACCAAGACCTGCAGTATTACCGATATTCCCTCAATAACGTAAGCGATGCCAATGAAAATTATCATAATCGGATTGTTCATAGAAAAAGCAAGGCTTACTGCAAGAGCACCGAGAAATAACGATCCGGTGTCTCCCATAAATATTTTTGCAGGACTTACGTTAAAGAAGAGAAATCCAAGGCATCCGCCAACCGTTGCACAGGCAATAACAGGCACCTCCACGGATATTCCGTAGCCGATAATGAGAAAAACCGTACCTATGGCGACAGAAACGCTTGAGGCAAGACCGTCGATACCGTCGGTAAGATTGGCACAGTTTACTATGCCGAGAATAATTATCAAGGCGAGAGGATAGTAAATCAAACCGAGATCCAATCTGCCGAACCAAAGCTTTACCGTAGGTTCGTCCTGCAGGAAATGAGCTCTCGCCATAAGGAATATGACGGCTATCAGCGTTTGCAGAGTAATCTTTTGCATAGGAGTAAGGCCTGCATTCTGCTTCCGCCTGAGCTTCATCAGATCGTCGAATATTCCTATCAGAGAATTACCGACCGAGAAGATAAGCGTTATTATCAGCGATATTTCTGCCTGTCTGCTTCGGTCGGTCAGAATCAGTATAAGTGATACCGCAAGAAGGCACAAGGATATGGATATCAGAAAGGCTATACCGCCCATAGTTGGCGTTCCTGATTTTGATAAATGCCAGGCTGGGCCGCCCTCGTATATCGGCTGCTTCGCCCGTCGCTTAAGATAAGGAATAAGAATTCGTTCGATAATGACGGTAAGAATCAGGCTGATTATAAACGCAGATGCTGTAAGTACGAATTTTTCCATTAATGCTTTTCTCCTTGGTCCTTAAAGCAGTCGAGTACTCGCTCAAGGCCTATTGCTCTCGACGCCTTCATAAAAATCATTTCTCCCGTTTTACACTCCCTGCGGACAAGCTCGGCACACAGTTCGGGGCGGGACAGGTCGCTGACTGTGAATATCCTCTCGGCGGGGAAGCCCGATTCAATAGCACCACGCCCGACGTCTCTTACGAGGTTGCCAAACAGAAAGAGGCGGTTGAACACCTGCGGTGATATGGATCTGCCGATTTCATAATGTATTTTCTCGCTCATATCACCAAGCTCTAAAATATCTCCGAGAAGAAGACTTTTGTCCTTCGTGTGAGCGATGTCCTCGGCCGACTTGATGCAGGCTAAGACCGACTCACGAGATGCGTTGTAGAAATCTGTATAAAACAGGTAATTTTCACGCAAAAACTGCTTCTGCCTGGTATTTTCGACCGAAATCGACGAAATTCCAAGATGAATTTCCTCTGGCGTGAGTCCGATTTTTATAGCAACAGACACCGCTGCAAGCAGACATTTCAGATTATGCTCCTCGAAAAAAGGAGGAGCAATATTGCTTGCGTAGAGCTTGCCTTTATTATATATTGATATGCTGCCTTGGGGCAAGAAAGCGATAGAAAAATCATCCCTTTTAACGTCGTAGCCAAAGGTAGATCTGTTAGCTATTCCCTCAAGCAGTGGCTCGTCGGAGGGGACGAAAATATCCCCTCCATTCATCCCCTCGGTGATCTCAAGCTTGGCCTTTGCAATCTCCTCCCGACTGCCGAGATTGCCTATATGTGCTGTGCCTACGTTCGTAATAAGGGCAATGCTTGGGGCAAGGCAACAGGACATTTTCTTAATCTCGCCGGGGTGATTCATCCCCATTTCCATAATGAGAATTTCGCATTCCTTTTCTGCCGAAAGTATGGACATCGGCATACCTATTTCGCTGTTGAAATTGCCTTCGCTTGCGTGGACCTTATATCTTGTTTTCAGAATTGCTCTGAGAAGCTCCTTTGTAGTGGTTTTTCCCACACTGCCTGTTATTCCTA
>JAZQDF010000224.1:0-6027 GCA_045546635.1 Eubacteriales bacterium | reverse complement strand
TGGTTTTATTATAATGCTGAAAATCAAAGAAAAAAAGGAGAAGAATTGGCTAATTAAATCAAACGATACGCCACAGTATAATGCCAAGGTGCAAGAAATGGCAAATGCACTTGGTATAAATTCTGTCGTCGCCAAGCTTCTTTACAACCGCGGATACACAAGCGTGGAGTCCGCGAAGGCTTTCATCTATATGGAAAGCGAAATGCTGATGAATCCTTTCAAGATGAAGGATCTTGCAAAAGGTATTGACGGTATCAGGGCTGCCATTGAGCGTGGCGATAAGATCACCGTCTACGGAGACTATGACGTCGACGGAGTTACTTCCGTATGCACGCTATATCTCTACCTCAAATCCCTCGGTGCCGACGTGGATTATTATATCCCCAACAGAGCAGGCGAGGGCTACGGCGTTTCCACCCAGGCAATTGACGCCATTAAGGAAAACGGCTGTAGGCTTATTATTACCGTAGATACCGGCACCACCGCCGTTGAGGAGGTGGAATACGCTAAAAGCATCGGTATTGATTTCATCGTAACAGACCATCACGAATGCAGATCCGACCTTCCCGACGCGATGGCGGTGATTAATCCCCACAGGCCGGACTGTGAGTATCCCTTCAAGGAGCTTGCAGGCGTTGGCGTAGTATTCAAGCTTATATGCGGATATGAGGAGCGTGTGCTTGGCAGAAGCCGTATTGAGGCTGCAAAGCGTATCTTCTCTCTCTATGCAGACCTTGTTGCCATCGGTACCATTGCGGACGTTATGCCCATCAAGGAGGAGAACCGTATTATCGTCAGATACGGCCTCGCAATGATCGAGAACACCGACAGGATCGGTCTTGCCGCACTTATTGAGGCGGCGTCCGCGAAGAATGACGCACAGCGTTCGGCACAGCGTAAGAAGAAGGCGAAGATCACCTCGGGATACATTGGGTATACTCTTGCCCCCCGTATTAACGCGGCGGGCAGAATCAAGACCGCATCTATGGCAGTAGAGCTGTTCTTATCCAAGGATAAGGCACGTGCCAAGGCAATCGCGGAGGAGCTTTGCCGTACGAACAAGGAGCGTCAGGCAGAGGAAAACAAGATTATGCTTGAGGCATACGAGAAGATAGAGAAATACGATATCGAGAAAAATCCCGTTATCGTTCTTGACGCTGACAACTGGCATCACGGTGTTATAGGTATCGTTGCGTCCCGTATAACCGAGAAATACACCCGCCCCGCAATTCTTGTATCCTTCGAGGGTAACGAATCCTCCACTCCAACACCCGACGACGTGGGTAAGGGCTCGGGACGAAGCATCAAGGGTATGAACCTTGTGGACGCCCTTTGCTACTGTCAGGAGCATCTTGTAAAGTTCGGCGGTCACGAGCTTGCGGCAGGTCTGTCTGTAACGAGAGGCGAGCTTGACAGCTTCAGAAGTCTTATTAACGAATATGCCAGGGCAAATCTTACCGAAGCCGATATGATCCAGACTGTGGAGGCCGATTGCGAGCTTGGCTTCAACGATGTAAATCTCGCCCTTGCCAAGAGCATACAGATGCTTGAGCCCTTCGGCGTATCCAATCCCATTCCCGCATTTGTCCTTCGCGGCCTGACCGTAAACGACATCAACGGCATCAGCGATGGCAAGCACTCCAGACTGTCGCTTGGTAACGGCAAATACAACCTTTCCTGTATGTATTTCTCCAATTCTCCCGATTCTCTCGGAGTTTACGTCGGTGATAAGGTGGACGTGCTGTTTAACCTTGACGTTAACGAGTGGGGCGGAAGAGAGAGTGTGCAGATCATCGTCAGAGATCTCAAGCCCTCGGTATCCGAGAAGGAGAAGCAGAGGATACAGCAGTCCCGCTTTGATGAGATCAAGAACGGTGCCGCCTTCACCGAGGAAGAGAATATCCTTCCCGACAGAGAGGATTTTGCCGTAGTATACAGACTTGTTCAAAATCTTACCAGGTGCGGCATCGATACCCTGAAGCACAGAGATATTATCTCACGTCTTCAGAACACCGAGGGCGGCTCGGGAATCGGATACATAAAGCTTAAAATTATTATTATGGTATTCAAGGAGCTGAACATCCTTTCTATCGAGGACATAGCCCCCGACACATACAGATTTAAATTATATTATTCTACTACAAAGAAGAAGCTGGACAAATCCACTCTTCTTCGCCGCTTGCGTTCTCAAATGATCCGCAAGGGCTGATTTCGGGTAATTTCTTATGTATATTGAAATGAAAAAGCTTATCGATTATCTTTCAAAAAACGACCGTACGTACGATCTCAACAAGATAATCGAGGCCTATGACTATGCAGATAAGCTCCACGAGGGACAGATGCGTCTCAGCGGCGAGCCTTATATCAGCCATCCCGTTGCGGTGGCCACGATCGTTGCCGAGCTTGGTCTTGACACCGACTCTATCTGTGCAGCCCTCCTTCACGATACGGTGGAGGACTGTGCCGATAAGACCAATCTTGAGATCATTTCCAAGATGTTCGGCAAGGACGTGGCTCTTCTCGTCGACGGACTTACTAAAATTATTCAGGTACAGGTTGCCGATAAGGAGGAGGCTCATATCGAGAACATCCGTAAGATGCTGCTCGCTATGACGAAGGATATCCGCGTTATCTTTATCAAGCTCTGCGACCGACTTCATAATATGCGTACTCTTTCTGCAAAGAAGGAGGATCGCCAGCGTGCCATCGCCCTTGAGACGATGTATATTTACGCACCCCTGGCTCACCGTCTCGGTATCCAGCGAATCAAGCAGGAGCTTGAGAATCTCAGCCTCTTCTACCTTGATAACGTAGGCTATCAGGAGGTCCAGGAGGAGATCAATAAGAAATTCGGCAGGAGCGGTGATTTCATTGATGAGGCCAAGGCTCTTATTGCCGAGAAGCTTGCAGAGAATAACATCGGCTGCCGTATTGAGGGCAGGGTAAAGTCGGTTTACAGTCTTTACCGTAAGATGTACAGCCAGAACAAGGCCTTTGACGAAATATACGACTTCTACGCCGTCCGCGTCATAGTGGAGACCGAGCTTGAGTGTTACACCGCACTCGGCTACGTTCACGAGGTATTCAAGTCTATTCCCGGTCGATTCAAGGACTACATTTCCACGCCAAAGCCTAACCTTTACCGTTCGCTTCACACCACCGTTATCGGTCACAGCGGTATTCCCTTCGAGGTACAGATCCGTACCGTAGAGATGCACGAGGAGGCAGAGTACGGTATTGCGGCACACTGGAAGTACAAGTCGGGCGACAAGTCGTCGAAGGCGAATATTGACGAGAAGCTTCGCTGGATAGCCCAGCTTCTTGAGTCGGATGAGAGCACGCGTGATCCCGACGAGTTTATCCATTCCTTCAAGACTGACATCTTCCACGACGAGACCTTCGTCTTCACGCCTAAGGGAGACGTTATTTCGCTGCCCCTCGGCTCTACGGCTATCGACTTTGCCTACGCAATTCACTCCGAGGTAGGTAACAAGATGGTCGGTGCCAAGATAAACGGCGTTATCGTTCCTATTGACAGAATACCCTCCAACGGTGATATTATAGAGATTATTACTTCCAATTCCTCAAAGGGCCCCAGCCGAGATTGGCTTAAGATAGTCAAGACCGGTCAGGCACGCTCTAAGATACGTCAGTGGTTCAAGAAGGAATCACGTGCCGAGAATATAGAGATCGGCCGTACTGAGGTATACCGCGAATGCAAGAGGCTTTATAAAGATATTACCGACGACCAGATCGAGGAGATCATTACCGCTATTGCAAAAAAGGTAAGCATCAACAATGCCGAGGACTTCTATAACACCATCGGCTTCGGCGGTCTTTCACTGTCCAGATTCATTCCTAAGATAAAGGAGGAGATCGAGAAGCTGCGTATTGCGGCGGAGGGCCCGCTTACTGCAGAGGAGGAGCTTGCAAAGGTCAAGATCTCTACCGTAAGCAAGAAGCACAAGGGCACCGGAGGCGTTATTATCGACGGTGACGACGGCTATCAGATAAAGTTTGCAAAGTGTTGCAACCCTCTTCCCGGTGATAGAATAGTCGGATTTATTACCCGTGGCTTCGGCGTTTCTATTCATAAGTGCGACTGTCCCAACGTTATTGCCTCACGTGGCAACGAGGAAAATCTCGGTCGCTGGGTTCGTGCAGAATGGCAGCAGAACGAGGGTGCCAGCCAAAGTCCTATTTACGAGGCAATGATACAGATCATCGCCGAGGACGGTATCGGCGTGCTTGCGAATATTTCTATGGCACTTGCGGATATGAAGGTTTCTATTACGCAGATAAATACTCAGCCCAAGGATGACGACGTGGCTATTAATATCGTTGTGGGATGCAGAAACGTATCTCATTACGATTCTATCGTTTCACGCCTTCGCTCGCTGCCTAAGATCGTCTCGGTAAGGCGAGGCTTTATGAACTGATTTTCGGAGAATGCTATGATTTGTGTTATTCAAAGAGTTAACTCTGCCACCGTTTATGCCGACGGCGTTTTATCCGGCAGTATCGGTAAGGGGCTTTATCTGCTCCTTGGCGTTAAGGTCGGGGATGAGGAGCGTGACGCCGCAGTCCTTGCTGAGAAGATATCCAAGCTGCGTATATTTTCGGATAAAAACGGCAAGATGAATCTTTCGATCAAGGATGTCGGTGGACAGGGAATGGTGGTTTCGAACTTCACCCTTCACGCAAATTACGCTCACGGCAACCGTCCGGACTATCTGAATTCGGCTTCTCCTGCCGTCGCAAATCAATTGTACGAATTCTTTATTTCCGAGCTTGAGGCTCTCATCGGCAAGGTAGAGCACGGCGTATTCGGTGCTGATATGCGTACCGAGATGTCTACCGACGGACCTGTGACTATCATTATGGATTCTGCAGTTTTAAAGCGATAATATCAGGCAGAATGCCGATTTTGCTAAATTTCCATTTAAGGAAGCGTTTTTTATGATTTTAAAGATTAATGGCGAAATAAATAAATACTACGTGCAGACGCTTTGTATGGTCTTCTTCCCGGGGGCTACCTTCGGCGAGGGAGAGCAGCCCGGTCCCGACGTGCCTGAGGTTACGGTCGAGCTTTATCGCGACGAGGAGCAGACCACCGTCACCGCCTACGCCTCTATCAAGCTTAATGACAAGCTGTGCGAGGCAACAGAGAGCGTATCGCTTGAGGAGGAGATCAATTTCTCCACTCACGAGGCTATTGCGGTCGGCAGGGCTATTTTTGCCGCAGGTAAGGAGCTGCTTGGACACACGCCACCCTGGGGCATTCTTACCGGCGTACGTCCTGCCAAGGTTGCCAATTCCATCCTTCGCTCAGGCAAGGGTGTTCTTAAGACCAAGAAGGTGCTTCGCGATGAGTATTTCCTTAATCCTCAGAAGGCGGCTCTCGCCGTTTCGGTTGCAAATGCCGAGATGAAGATTATGAAGAAGACGCAGGCAGATACCTGCTCGCTCTATATTTCCATTCCGTTCTGTCCCTCACGCTGTGCTTATTGCAGCTTCGTTTCCTATACCACGAAGAGACTTTTATCTATGATAGATGAGTATCTCGATGCAATGATCATAGAGCTTGAGGATACCTTTGATACTATCAGACGGATCGGTCTTCGTATTACTACGGTTTATATCGGCGGCGGTACCCCCACAACACTCAGTGCAGAGCAGCTTGACCGTTTACTCGGTATAATTAAAGAAAACGTGGATCCCGACAGCCTTCTCGAGTTCACTCTTGAGGCAGGACGCCCCGATACGATTACAAGAGAGAAGCTTGAGGTGGCGAAGGCACACGGCGTTACCCGTGTCAGCGTAAATCCACAGACGCTTAATGACGACATCCTCCGTGAGATCGGAAGACGGCACAGCGTTGATGATTTCTTCCGTGCCTTTGCTCTTGCGAAGGAGGTTGGCTTCCGCGATATAAACGTTGACCTTATTGCAGGTCTGCCCGGAGATGATTTCAAGAATTTCTCCGAGACGGTGGATAGGATCATCGATCTTGCACCCACGAATAAG